>CADBUD010000188.1 GCA_902797785.1 uncultured Lachnospiraceae bacterium | reverse complement strand
TTTTTATATTTTTTTGTTAGGGGTAGAAAAAAGTAGATTTCCGATTTTTATCGAAAATCCGCTAAAGTAAATGACATTGATTCACAGTCGAGCTGTGAATAGTAACCTTATTTTCACACAGTTCCTTACGGTGGAGGATGACTTTTGACCGCTGAATCATAAATAAGATAGCAGCAAAATGAAAAGGAGAAAAAATATGATGACAATAAAAGAAATGTATCAGGAAATCGGATCAGATTATGAAAAGCTGACGGCAAGACTGCCGGAAAAGCTTTTGCCAAGGCTGGTAAAAAAATATGCGGAGGATAAAAATTTCGATCTTTTGACAGAGAGTGTTGAAAAGGAGGATTACGAGCAGGCATTTACCGCCGCTCACACCTTAAAAGGCATGGCGATGAACCTGGGATTTGACAGGCTGGCAGATGCTTCCTCAGCCATGACGGAGGAGCTGAGGGCAAATTCATACGGAAAAATCAAAGAGCTCTATCTGTCCGTGAAAGAGGCGCACGAGCAGGTGATTGAAGGAATAAAAAAGCTATAGTAAACGCTTTAAATAAATGTATTTACTATAACACATAACAGACAAATAACCGGTTTGGGAGGTGGCCTATGGAGGAGAGAAGAGAAACTTCAGAAGTAGAAGAGCAGGAGTTGGAACAAAATGAAATACAAAAAAAGGATCAGTCCCGGACGAAGGTCATAAAATTTGGAATTATAGGCGCAGCAGTGGTGACCATTGCTGCGATTCTAATCCTGAGCTTTTTTATGAATCATCAGAGCCGAAAAGAAATGAAGGATATCAGTGAGGTCTATATGGATGGTGTCAGCAAACAGATTTCAATGGATATCGGGGCTCTTTTAAATGTGCACCTTTCTCAGGCACAGGCCATGGTGAGTTCAAATCCGGCATCGGAATACAGTGATACAGAAACAATGAAACGGGAAATGGTCTATAATGCCAGAATCCTGGGATTTGATTATCTTGGATTTTACAAAGAAAACGGCGGATTTGAAATGCTTTTGGGTGACAACGTAGAACTGAAAAATCCGGAAGTACTTCACAATGCCATCACCTCGAATACCGGCGAATCAGCTGCGGCATGGGCCGGTCGGGAGAGAAAAAATGTCGTCCTGTTCGGAGTACCGGCACAGTATCCTTTAGATGATGGTGGAGAATCTATCGGACTGGTCGTGGGACTGTCTGCAGAATATTTTATTGATGCCATGCGATTAGAAAAGGACGATGTTCTGGTACGTTCCTACATCATTATGAAAGACGGAAATTATGTAATCCGTAGTTCCGGAGATTATCAGGACAGCTACTTTAGCAGAGTAGAGGAAGAAATTGATGTTGCCGCTTCTGATGCGAATCATTACTTGGAAGATCTGAAAACATCCATGGAAAGAGGAACTACATTTTTTGGTATGTTAAGGGTTTCCGGAATAGAACAATATGTCTCCTGTTCCCGGATTCCAAATTCAGAATGGTTTTTACTTGCCGTCCTTCCGGAAACAAACCTTCACAGCATCGTGACCAAATATAACCGGCAGAATATCATGACGCAGGTTCTGGTTCTGTTCCTTGTCATCGCTGTATTTTCTGTCTTTATCATTTTGTACTATCGGATTTCCAACAAACAGATTCATGAAATGGAAGAATCTATTTTGCAGACCATGGCCGCCAACCAGGTCAAAAGTGAATTTTTATCCAATATGAGCCATGATATCCGGATTCCAATGAACACGATTCAGGGAATGACATCGATTGCACTGCTGAATTTGAATAAGCCGCAGCAGTTAAAAAACTGTCTTAACAAGATTTCTTTATCTGGTCATCATCTGCTGGGACTCGTCAATGATATCCTGGATATCTTTAAGATTGAAAGTGGTATGATGGTCTTAAATGAAGAACGTTTTTCACTGCGTGAACTGATGGAGGGAGTAGTTGGAATTACCCTTCCACAGATGAAAGAAAAAGATCAGAATTTTGAAATCCATATCGCAGATGTGCCGGTAGAGTATGTCCGCATTGATCATATCCGATTTAGTCAGATTATGCTGAATCTGATGTCGAATGCGATAAAATTCACTCCGAAGGGCGGAAAAATTTCCATTCGTATGAAAGAGGAAGACTCACCGAAAGGAAAGGATCACATTCGGGTACATATCTGGGTCAAGGATACCGGCGTGGGCATGGATGAAGAAATTCAAAAAAAACTATTCGATTTCCTCCGGCAGGAAGGGGACAGCCGGGTGCTGAAAATTCAGGGAAGCGGACTTGGCATGGCAATTACCAAATATATTGTCGATTTGATGGGCGGAACCATAGAACTGGAGAGCGAGCTATATAAAGGAACCGAAATCCATGTATCGGTAGATCTCCTGAAAGAGAAAAATGAAGAAATTGAAAGCCTGGGCTTTTCTGGTCAGCAGATTCTTTTGGTTGATGATGATCTGGAACTGTGCAATTCTGTTGTAGATACTCTGAATGCCATGGGACTAAACGCGGAATGGGTGTTGTCAGGAGGTTCTGCGATTCGAAGAGTGGTAGAGCGCAGGGTAAAAAAAGACCTCTATCAGATTATCTTATTGGATTCACAGTTGTCCGGCCTGACAGGATTTGAAATGTCGAGAAGATTACGGGAGATCATCGGAGATGAAATTCCGATTCTCATGGTCACGACTTACGATTGGATGGAATATGAGGAAGAGGCTAAAGTATCCGGAATAAATGGATTTATTTCAAAACCGCTCTTTAAATCGGCCTTGTATGATGGACTTCATCCATTCCTGGATCAAAAAGGTGGGAAGGATGAGAAAAAGGAAACAGATGAAACTGTCGTTGCCGGCATGAGAGTTCTTTTGGCTGAAGATAATGAGCTGAATATGGAAGTCGCAAAAGCCCTGCTCCGCGATGCCGGAATCCGGGTAGAGTGGGCAGAGAATGGACAAATGGCCGTAGAGTTATTTGAAGAGCATGAACGGGGATATTATGATGCTATTTTAATGGATCTTCGAATGCCGATATTGGACGGATATGGCGCAGTAGAAAAAATCCGCGCGTTGAACAGGGAGGACGCGAAGAAAATTCCAATCATCGCTATGACAGCGGATGCATTTTCTGAGGATGTAAAAAAATGTCTGGATGCCGGGATGAACGCGCATTTGTCTAAACCGATCGATATGGATAAATTGATGAAATTGCTGGAGAAATATGTAGAGGGATAAGAAAAATGGGTAAAAAACAAAAGAAAGGAATAATGCTCCTGATTCTTTTACTTTTTCTGCCGAATCCAGTGCAGAAGGTGTTCGCAGCCCCTATGTACACGACCGTTCCCTGTCAGGACAAGGCCGTCTATCTGATTTTTTCCGCAGGATATGAAAATGGAAATACGGGAACAATCCTGGACATCCTAAAGAATAACGATGTCTCAGCCGCTTTTTTTCTGACCGGTTCCTATATCGAACGGAATTCCTCCCTAGTCAGACGAATGAAAAAAGAGCACCACATCGTAGGAAATCACAGTTACAGCCACAACGATTTCACATCCTGTACGACTGCAGCAGCATATTCTGAAATCAGCCGCTGCGCGGAAGCAATGAAACGCTGTACCGGATATTCGATGGATCCGTTCTTTTGTCCACCGAGTGAGGAATCCAATGCGGCGAATCTGGACGTGGCCAGTTCGATGGGATATACGAATATTGGCCCGGGAATCCGGATTCGGGACTATCTGGTCAATGACCAGCCGGCTGTTTCTGATGTGATCCGTCGTTTTACGTCGGTATACCCGGGGGCGGTCCTTTTGATGCACACCGTTTCTTCGGCAGACACACAGGCACTGGATACGATTATCAAGACCTTGAAATCGGGAGGATGGCGGTTCGGAGTCTTGACGGAATTGACAGACAAAAGAGGAAAGGTCAGAGTAAAGGTAAAGGATAAGATTTATAATGGGAAAGCCATATCCGTCAGGGCGGGAACGAATAATAAAAAAGGAAGGGTTCATTATCTTTTTCAGGATCGGAAAAAGAAAGAATTAAAAAAAGCTCCGATAAAAGCCGGAGTGTATTATGTGACAGCGTTTATGAACCGTTCCCATGGATATTCAGCAGCTGTCAGCGAACGGGTCAGATTTCGCATTCGGCGGGCAAAACAGGAAGTACGCTGTTTCATAAAAAGCAAAATATATGATGGAAAGAAAATTGTTCTGAAGAAAAAAACAATACGGGGAACCAAAAGAGGAAGTCTGGCATATTATGATTGTTCTACAGGAAAAAAGATCTCTGCACCAAGGAATCCGGGAAGCTATCGTTTGGTCATCACAAAACCGCCGACGAACAATTATTATTCTTTTAAAAAGACATTAAGGTTTCATATCCGTAAAAAAACAGAGAAGATTCAGGTTTGTGTATCTTCCAAAGAATATGATGGAAGACCGGTTCGACCGGTAATCATAACGAAGAATAAAAAAGCAAAACTTAAATTGTCTTATTATGACATGGAAGGAAATGTGATCGCTGCGCCGGTACAGCCGGGCAAATATTCTCTTGAGGTTATTTCCCAGGAGGATACATATTATAAGGCAGCCAAAAGTAAACGGATATCTTTTGAAATCATGCCAAGTGAAGATCATGAGGATAAAATAATTTTTAAGGAGGAAAATTTTTTATGAAGAAAAAGATGAAAAAGCTGGTGTTGACAGGGATGATTCTGGTGGGATTGTCTGGGGGCTTGTTCGGATCAGAAACAACGGTGGAGGCAAAAGCTTCCCATGCTCGATCTGTCTCGGCTCAGGAACAGGTTTGTTTTCAGACGAAGATGGCAAAACAATCCTTGGGAATCCCGAAGGTTTCCCTAAAGAAGGAGGGACAGACGCTATGGGTGACCTGGAAAAAAGTAAAAAATGCCAAAGGATACCAGCTGTATATAAAAGAGGGACAGGGATGGTCAAATAAGCTGCTGACCACCAAAAGAAAATATCAGTGGAGTCCGGGGGCACATACGATCAGTGTAAAATTTAAGGTGCGGGCATATCAAAAGGTCAACGGAAAAAAGGTATGGGGAAAATGGAGCAAGTGGAAGAAAGGGATTCTATAAAACATCAGAAAACCACGGAAAAAGACGTTGCATATCCAAAGGAAGAGGTGCAGTAAGCTGCATCTCTTTTTTGGTTACCGGATGTATAAAGGAAAGCTGGGAGGAATGAAGAGCCTGTCGTTCCATCAGCATATATTCCGGTGCATACAGACTGTCCCCAATCAAAGGCGTGCCAAAATGCTTTAAATGAACCCGAATCTGGTGAGTCCGTCCGGTCAAAAGCTGCAAGGATAAAAAGGAAAGCGGTTCATAATAGGCTAGAGTTTTAAACGTTGTAACCGCAGACTGTCCCCGCTCAAAATCTACAATGCGTGTGATGATAGAATCTGAACTGCGTGCGATCGGAGCGGAAATCACACCCTCGTTTGGAAGCTGGCCGTAGGCAAGAGCAAGATAAGTCCGTTGAAGCTGTTTGGTACGTACCTGTTCAGATAAGACGCAGGAGGAGAGGAGATTTTTGGCAATGAGCGTCAGTCCCGTCGTATCCCGGTCCAGCCGATTGATGCAGCGAAACACAAAAGGAAGTCCCTGTGACTGATAATATCCCATGACTTGATTGGCCAGGGTATCCGTATAATGATGGATCGAAGGATGAATCGGAAGTCCGGATGGTTTGTTGATCGCCAGGATGTCTTCATCTTCATAAATGATCTTCAGTTCATCTGCAGAAGCAGGAGGGATTGCTGAAGTCTCCTGCTCTACTAAAACGACATTGAGCCGGTCGCCTGTTTTTAATACAGAGTTTAAAAAGACAGGAATCCCATTAAGGCGAACACATTCCGGATTCTGTTTTAGATGAATCAAAATCTGGCGGGAAAACCCCTGTTCTTTTAAAAAATCCCGGATTGTCTTACGGGAATCACATTCCATAATGTGATAGGAAAGCTCACGATTCATGTTTTTTCTCCTTTTATTTTTGTGACTTTTGCCCCCAACATCATTTTTATACATCATAACATAAAGTATCTGTTTTTGCAAAATCCGTGTGCGTCATTTTTATGAACAGAGATGCTGAATAGGAATAAATAACTGTCTATTGCTGGCTGTTATAGATAAAATCAGATATTCCTTGCATAAAATGGCATAGTTTGTTATTATTTATTTTAAGGAATAAAACCATCCGGTCTATAAGCATCCGGATAAAAACAGGAGGAAATGGCATTGGCAAAAATCAAACCATTTAAAAGCATCCGCCCCAAAAAAGGGTTGGAAAAAAGAATTGCAGCGCTTCCCTATGATGTCTACAGCAGACAGGAAGCAGCAGAAAAGGTAAAGGGTGATGATCTGACATTTCTGCGTATTGACCGTCCGGAAACCCAGTTTCCGCCCGGAGAGGATATGTACGCGCCGAAGGTCTACGAAAAAGCACGAGAATTGTTATGGCAGATGACGAAGGACGGTTCCTATATCCAAGATCCCGGGGAGTACTATTACCTATATGAGCTGACAATGGATTCCCGTTCCCAGACCGGTCTGGTTGCGTGTGCGTCAGTGGATGATTACGAGAATCAGGTAATTAAAAAGCATGAGAACACCAGGACAGAAAAGGAGCAGGACCGGATTCGTCATGTGGATACCTGTGGGGCGCAGACCGGACCGATTTTTTTAGCGTATCGATCGGATGAGGCAATCGAGGAGCTGGTGCGGAATCGAAAAAAAGAAGCTCCGGAATACGACTTTGTTTCCGAGGATGGGATCCGGCATCGGGTCTGGGTGATTAAGGATGCAGAAGAAATAAAACAAATTACCAATCGCTTTGCGAAAATTGAAAATCTCTATATTGCAGATGGCCATCACAGAGCTGCGTCTGCCGTAAAAGTGGGATTAAAACGAAGAGCCGAAAAGCCGGATTTTGATGGAAGTGAAGAGTTTAATTATTTTCTTTCCGTCCTGTTTCCAGACAGTGAGCTGATGATCATGGATTATAATCGTGTGGTACATGATTTCAATGGAAATACGGAGGAAGAGTTTTTAGAAAAACTGGGCAGAATTTGTGAAGTCAAAGCGGTGGATGACGCTTATCATCCAAAGAAAAAGGGAGAGGTCGGTCTATATCTGAATCATCGCTGGTATCAGCTTACGTTCAAAGAAGAGTTTCAGTCTGAGGATCCGGTAGATGGTCTGGATGTTTC
>CADBUD010000187.1 GCA_902797785.1 uncultured Lachnospiraceae bacterium | reverse complement strand
GCACAAAATTGAGATGATTATTGTTCAAAGCAGTTCGATTGAAGCGAATTGCTTAATTTTCAAATAAACTTCACGGATTCAGGTATAATTTTCCAATCCTTAGCTTTTTTGATATCTCTTTAATTGCTTTTCCATGATGCTCATCATTTCATCCCAGTGCTTTTCCATATATTTGACAAGCTCAAAATGAATCCGGCACCGGTCGATATTCTGCGACGCCCTTGTAATCTTGAAATATTTATCTCCTTGAAGATAATCCGTCAGGAAGCGTACCCCACATTCAAACGTGATCGACCTTGCCCCCAGCGGCATGGTCCGTATTTCTTCCTCTGTCAGAATCCCGTCGGTTCCATCCAGATATCCTTTCAGATAGCAGTCAAAAACCTCCATATCGATAAACGCGTGTTCCGGCGGTTCATCCTCTGTTACTGATTTACTTCCAAAATACCGGATCCCATCTCCAAAATCATAGGACGCATATCCCGGCATGACCGTATCCAGGTCAATGACACAAAGAGATTCCTTTCCATCGGCCTGCATCAGGACATTATTCAGCTTGGCATCATTATGAACGATCCGTTTAGGAATCTTCCCTCTCTCATATAGCTGCTCAATCAGGGTACATTTCTTTTGATGCTCCCGAACAAATTCCAGCTCCTGTGAAATCTCCCGTACCCTGCCGTATTGATCCATCCCCACGGCCTGTTCCAATTCCTTTAACCGTTTCGGCGTATTATGAAATCCGTCGATCGGGCAATAGAATCCCTCCATCGGATAATCTGCCAGCTGCCATAAAAATTCTCCGAAGGCATAACCACTGTAATAGATGGTCTCATCATCCGGAATCCCCTTTAAACTGCTAGATCCTTCCACAAAATCATAGGCTCTCCAATAGCCGCCCATGGAATCCCGATAACAAGGCTTTCCATCCAGCGTTTTGATCACCGTCATTGTCCTGTTTTTGGCGTCCCCGCCCTCTCCATAGATTTTTCTCCTGATATGAGCTGAAATGCTCTCGATGTTATCCATCAGCTTCATAGGATCCTTAAACACATTGGTATTGATTTTCTGAAGAATATAGCGCTTCGTATCATCTCCGGACTGACATTCAATACAATAGGCATCGTTGATGTGCCCATCCATATAATACTGCTCTCTTTTCAAAAAACCGTCAAAACAAAAATTTGTCAGTGCCTCGTCCCGGACTGCCACTTCTAATTCCGTCTTCACCCGATCACCCATCCTTTCTTTTTTTCTCCTGTGCCTTTGATTCCTGCCATTTTCCTAAAGAACTGTTCCTAAAGATATTTTTTGTATGCCAAAAAAGCTGACGGAATCGGATACTGTTCCCTCGCCGTTTTTCGTTCTACAAAAATCCATGGCATGTTCTCATGAACCTTATTTTCTGTCAGCTTTGAAATTTCCACATAATATCCCTGCATATACCATTCCACATGGGAAAAGATATGCCTTGCCCGCTCGATTTTCTTTATCTTTTCTGCCCGAACTCCCATCTGCTCCAGATAGATCCCTATATCTTCTTTGGTATAAATCCCTTCCAATCCCGGAAATTCGTAGAGTCCGGAAAGAAGACCGGTATCCGGACGTTTCTGCAGAACGATCTGATTCTGATAGGATAAAATCAAAATCGTGCGTTTTACTCTTTTTCGGAGCTTATTTTTTGATTTTTTCGGGAACTCTTCTTCTCTCCCCTGCTTTCTGGCCGCACAGCGCTCCATCAGGGGGCACTCTTTGCACTTCGGTGCTCCATGGGGAAGACAGACCATTGCGCCAAGCTCCATCAACGCCTGATTAAAATCTCCAGCCCTTTCCTCAGGCATCAATGCCAGAACCCGTTCTGCTGTTTTTTTCTTTACGGATTCCTTTAAAATATCCGAATCATCTGCAAGAAGCCGCATAAAGACCCGGAGAACATTTCCATCTACTGCTGCTGCCTTTCTCCCATAGGCAATGGAAGAAATCGCGCCAGAGGTGTAAGGGCCGATTCCTGGAATCTTTAACAGCTCTTCCTGCTCCATGGGAAGCTTCGCATCATATTGTTCCACTAAAATCTTTGCCGCCTTTTGAAGATTTTTTGCCCTGCTGTAATATCCCAGTCCCTCCCAGGCCTTTAATAGCTCATCCTCCTCTGCCTTTGCCAGATCCAAAATCGTCGGAAAATGGTTCATGAACCGCTCAAAATATGATTTTACGGTTTCTACTCTCGTCTGCTGAAGCATGATTTCTGAAATCCATACCCGGTATGGCTTTGGATCTTCCCGCCAGGGAAGGACTCTTTTGTTTTCATCGAACCATTCCAGCAGAGGAAACGCCATGGTCTCCTTTGTCAACTCTTCTTTTTCCATCTTTTCTTCCTTTAATTATGCTTCACCGTCATTGAAACCATCGCGACACCATTCGTTCAAAATCTCGCCGCTCAGATGTCACGACTCCCAGATATTCACTGCATACAGAAACATCTTCTTCCCTGAAATAATATGTATATGCCGAATTTCCCTCACAGTGAATAATGCTCAGTAAAAAGAAGGAAACCCCAAATACCAGAACCAGGATATTTACACTGATTCCCATGGAAAATAGCCCTCTTCTCCTAAAATCAAAGATCTTATTGTGGGTCAAAAGCAAAATGTCCATTGGCAGAAACAGCAATAAAATCCCAAACAGATTTCCATACAACAATTCGGTAATCTCATGTCCGGTCAGTTGGATCGGAGCCGGATTTGTCTTGATCAGGGAGAACATACTTCCATACACATCACTGTAGATCAGCTGGAACCAGAACATTGCTGTCCACAAAAACGTCATCACAAAGGTCAGAACATGGTTGACCTTACGCGGAAACAGTCCACAGATGATTCCCTGGAACACCCCCGTCACTATCCCGAACAATACACAAAAAATAAAATTTTGAAACAGCTTGTTATACACAAGACCATGGAAAATAAATTCCATATAAATGTTAGTAAATACAAAAAATATCGTAACCATAAAACTCTGCGTCTTTCCTGAATCGTCCTTATGCTCCAGATTTTTCTCAAATTTTCTCTTTTTCCTCTGAATCAGTTCCCGGCGCTTATATTCTCTCCTGTCCTTATTGATTTCTTTTTCATCCTTTGCTTTCTTTGGCGTTTTGTCAAGAGCATCCCAGCTGTATGATTTATTTTCCTGCTCCTTCTTTTTCTTTTTTTCTTTTTTCCGTTCTTTTACCCTGACCTCTTCGATTTCTAATTCCATCTTCTCTGCAGAGGATTTTTTCTTTTCTTTTATAGCTTTTTTCTCTTTTATGGCTTTTTCTTTCTCTGCCTTTTTTTCTTTTATGGCCTTTTCTTTCTCTGCTTTTTTCTCTTTTATGGTCTTTTCTTTCTCTGCCTTTTTTTCTTTTATGGCCTTTTCTTTCTCTGCTTTTTTCTCTTTTGCGTCTTTTTCTTTCTCCGCTTTTTTCTCTTTTATGGCCTTTTCTTTCTCTGCTTTTTTTTCTTTTGCGTCTTTTTCTTTCTCCGCTTTTTTCTCTTTTATGGCCTTTTCTTTCTCTGCTTTTTTCTCTTTTGCGTCTTTTTCTTTCTCTGCTTTTTTCTCTTTTGCGTCTTTTTCTTTCTCCGCTTTTTTCTCTTTT
>CADBUD010000186.1 GCA_902797785.1 uncultured Lachnospiraceae bacterium | reverse complement strand
CTTAAATTCCCAAAATCCGCCGTGGATTTTCTTCTGTTATTTTTTGAATCATGGAATCGGAAAGACTCATACTGTGAAGCAGCCCCAGTCCGGTTCCCTGATCTTCCCATGGGGAATCTGTTCCAAACAGGATGCGATCCGGCGCGTGACGGTTCAGTACCTCTTTTAACTTGAACATTCCATAAAAATAATGTCCCATGCTCGTGTCGATGTAAACATCTTTTCCAATCAGGTACGCAAGAGATTCTTCGACATTCATGAGACCGCCATAATGAGAAGCGATCAATACGCCCTCTCCCAGCTCTCCCAGCACATCAGAAATCATTTTTGGGGTGCAGTAATGAGTCTCTTTTGAAACCGGATCGTTTCCGGCGTGAATCATGACGATCAGTCCGAGGCGGAACGCTTCACGGATGATCTGAATCGAACGCTCATCCGTAAAATAGATGCCCATGTAATCATGATGCAGCTTGATTCCTTTTAGTCCGAGCGCGCGGATTCTCTGCAGTTCTTTTTTCCAGTCCTCATAAGCGCAATGCATTGCGCCAAAAGACAACAGACCCTCTGATTTTCCCGGATCGGTAAAGTCTTTGGCGTAATCATTTAGTTTCTCGACCTGGCTGGTTTTCGTCGCAACAGGGAGCATGACGGAAATGTCTACGCCATTCTTTTTCATGGACTCTTTCAAAGCCCTTTTTGTACCGTCGGTATGGGGAAGCGAATCTGCGGCATCTCCCAGTTTTTTCAATGCCCTTTCCGCAAGATGCTCTGGAAAGGTATGGGTATGAATATCAATGATCATATTTCTTACGTTTTCTCCTCTCTATGCCACCAGCCATTTGTATTTTTTCACACTATACATAGGAAGAAATGGAATCATGATCGGCGTCGATTTGACATACTGCTGATATTCCGGAATATGGCCATAATTTTTATCCTGCCGCAGTTCTAATCGTCTTGCTCCGCTGAACATCACATAGGTGATTCCTAAAAAGCCCAGAACTGCCAAAATCCACTCCAGTGGGGAAGTATAGATGGGAATCCCGGAAAGAAATACTCCCGTCCATAAAAGCAGCTCCCCAAAATAATTTGGACAACGGACCATTTGGTACAATCCGGTATGGACGAACATTTTTGGTGCTTTTTGCTTTTCTTTTGATTTCTGCCAATCGGCCAATGCCTCGACCAGAATGCCTGAGCACATCAAGAGCAGTCCAACTGCCAGACAGCCATCCATCATCCAAAAAGAGGCTTCTCCTGTCTGCTGTTTCATACGGAACAAGACCGGCGCGGTCTGACAAAGATAAAGAAACGCGCAGCTGACCCAAATTGCAATTTTAGCTCCCGGCTTTACATGGTCTTTGATTTCATTTTTCAGAAGGTCTTTGTAGGAAGTACTTTTCAGCTCCCGCAAAAGCAGATAGCCTCCCAGGCGCAAGCCATAGACGATAAAGAAAAGACACATTCCTATGGTGCCGGCTGTCAGACTGCCTCGAAAAGAAATCAGCAGTGCAATCGCAATCCCTGAAATAGCAAATCCATAACCAACAGAAAAGAAATACACGTACTTGATAAAGCCGACTGCGCTGATGCACAGGGCTATGAGAAAGATAATAGAAAGATTCATGAATGATACCTCCTTTTTTAATGCTTTCATCCATTGATACCATTAGCGAATAACGGCAACGGTTTTCGTTAACGGGTATAAAATAAAAAAGCGCACTTTCCTTTATCTTAGGAGTGTGCACATGGATGATCCTTTATCTATTGCTGTTATGAACGAAATAGCTTTGCGTTTTGTTCATTTATGTTCATCAAAACATAAGAAAAGCAGCCGACGGGAATCGAACCCGCCTCCTCAGCTTGGGAAGCTGATATACTACCGATGTACTACGGCTGCATCACTTACGTTTCTTATCATATCACTTTTGTTCGGGCTTGTAAAGTAAAAATTTTTATTGATATAGTGGCTTCTTGTTACTAAAACAGATCCATCAGCTCCATCTGTTCCATCTTAAATTGCGCAGCATCCATCTTCATGATCTCATTGCCCTTAATATGCTGTCCCGTCACATACTGTAAGCCGCGCCTTAGTCTGGAATCCACCAGTTTTAGAACATAAATATTATCAAAACGGTTATAAATGGAATCTCCTCCCAGACCGGTCAGGCAGATCAGCTGCGTATTTGTTTTTTTCGCCATTTCCATCATAGGCTTTAAAAGATGTGAGGCATTTGTCTGAGCAAAAGGATTGTCCATGAGAAGAACCTTTCCCTCTTCTCCTGTCGCGAACAGATCGGTCTCATCCCGACGCATATAGCTTAAAAGACAGGTCAGAATAACAAAGGCAGATAAAAATCCCTCTCCTCCCGAATTTGCTGACACCTCCGACCAGCTGATCTGACGCTCCCTCTCTTCTTCGATTTTATACATGCGAATCTCTACATTTCCCATCCCCACGATTTCATCGAACAGCTTTTTCGTCGTAATCAACTTATCGAGTTCTTCTTCAAGATTCCGTTCTTCTTTTACCGCTGCCATGCCCCATTGAATAAACTGCTCCACATAATCCATCATTTTCTGGTCATAATACGCCTCGTTCTCCTCTCTTTGCGGAAGCTTGATCTTCAACATCTTCAGGCTTCTTCCGTGAATGGTTATGGTAGAATTCTTATCAATTTTTCCCAAGTGCTCTCCTACATCATAGACATATTCCAGGAACAACTCCTCGACATTCTTCCTCTCCTTCTCCACATGTCCCAGATCGATTTTCAGTTTCTCCAGCATCGTCTCATAGGCGCGCTCTAGAATCTTGATCTGATCGTTCAGCTGACGGACATTCGGAACCAGATTCAATAAATTGACAAATCCATCTTCAAAGAAATCATCTTCATATTCCTTTCGTTTCGACATCCGGCGGATTTCCCGCTCCGTTTCACTCTGTCTTTCCCTAAAGACTTCATGAAGCATTCTTAAATCCCGGCGCAGCCCGCCCTGAATGTTCCGAAGCTCCTCCCGGCTGACCTCCTCTGAAAAAAAGTCCGTCTCTTCTCCGGGAATCACGGGAAAATCCTCGTACTCTGCCATCGTTTCCCGAACCTGCAAAAATAGGGTATGCCGTTCCTTTTTCTCTTCCAGCTCTTTCTCGCAGCATTCCTGTTCATATCGTTTCAAAGACAGACGCTCTTCAAAATTTGTATGCAGAATCTTTTGTTTTTCTACCATTTCCTTGGAGCCGGTGTCTCGCAGCAGGCGTTCTTCTTCCCTTTCCACCTTCCCTTCAAGCTTTTCCATGGCACGCTCCAGCCGGTTCGCCAATTCGTTCGCCGCATCCTCTGTCTTCTGCGCGGACTCTCTTTTTTCCTCCCAGAGGTTTTTCGTCTTCTCCGTGGGAGATGCCTCTACATATTCTACTGTTTGAAACCCGTATTTATTTTTTTGTTTCAAATCATCTTTCTTCTTTTCGCACCGCATTCTGGCACGTTCTTCATCCCGCAAAAGTCCCTCCATATTCCGGTCTGTTTCTTCCGTCAGTGCCAGGAAGCGCGCTTCCAGTGCCGCCTCATCTTCTTCCTTCCAGCTTTCTTCATTCTCATACATCCGGTAACTTAAAAGCTTCTCCCTGTTTTTCTTATATGCTTCTTTTTCGATCCGACTCCGTTCTTTTGTTTCTTCCCTTCTTCTTTGAAGCTCCTGTTCCTGTCCACGGCATTCATCCAGCCTGTCCTTCGTCCTCTTTTTCTGTTCCCCCAGTCGCTCCAGCTTCTTTTTATTTTGAAGATACCTTTCGTATTCTTCTCTTACTCCCAGAAAATCCTGTCTTCTCCGCTCTAATACCGGAAGCTGCTTTTGTTTTTCCCGGCTTTTCTCTTCCGCTTCTTTCGCTTCTTTTTCACAGCTATTCTTTTTCTCCACTGCCTGTTCCAGTTCCTGTATAAGCTTTTGTTCCTCTTCCCGTCCCCGCGCAGCTTCTTTCCTCTTTTCCTCAAGGCGTTCCGCTAAATACTCCTGTCTGGCAATTTCATTCTTATGCTCTTCATATTTTTGAAGCTCTTCTTTTTTCCCTTGGATCTGACGTTCCAGAAGCTGAATTTCTTCCTCCTTCTTCGCCAGAAGACCCCTAAGCTCTCCCGGATTCAAAAATTTCTTATTAAAGATCACAAAGAACTGGGAATCCCCAAAGGAAACCAGTCCGTTCCCCTTCCTCTCATGTTCCAGGGACAGCTTCCTCTTTAGGACTACCGGAATCGGAAAATTCGTATAAATCTCTTCTGCGCATTCTGAAAGCTTTCTCATGGAAGTCTCATCTACCAGAATTGAATACGGGAGCAGGGGATTCTCTTCTACAAATTCCTTGTTTTTCTCATCTTCATAACCGTTTTTTCGAAGCCACTCCATCCCATAGGTAAAATCTATTTCTTTTTCCCTGAAATATTCCCGTACCGTTTCCGGAAGCTCCACCACGATTCCCTGCTTTAGCCGTTCCCTCTCCTGTTCCGTTCTCTTCATTTTTATGTAGAACTCATCCCTATGACGCTCCAGCTCCCTGCATTTTCTCTCAAAACGACCAAGCAGAGCCTCACGGTCTTCCAGTTCCCTTTCCGGCGCATCCACATAACGCATCAGGATCAGCCGACGTTTCTTTTCTTCCTCCAGCCGACGGCAGTCTTCCTCACAATTTTTCTGTTCCGTCTCATTCTGCCGCAAACGCTCCTTTTGTTCTTCGATCTGCCTTACGATTCGTTCTGCTTCCTCCTCTTTCCTGATTCGACGCTCGGTCTCTCTTGTAATTTCCAAACAGACCTTTTCAATTCCTTCCTCCATTTTTTTATCCAGTACAGGAAGCAATCCCTCTTCGTATTCCCCTAGGATATTTCTGCACAATCCGTTTTCCAGATTCCCCCAGCCGCTTTTCCCCGTCAAGACAGACCATGCCCTGGTCTCTTTCGCATATCTGCGATTAAAGTCAGCTTCCACACGATCAAAATGACCGATTTCCGACTTGAGATTTCCCAGCTGTTCCGTCTGTCGCAAGATTTCCTGATTCCATTCTTCCTTCTTCTTTCGGACATTTTCCTGCTCTTTGGTGATCTCTTTTTCTTCCTCTTCCAGACCCGCCATCCTTTCTTCTCTTTTCCGGGTCTCCAAACGGTAGAAGCTGTACAGTTTTTTCCCCAGTGCGGATACTTCCTCCCTGTTTTCCTGTTTCTGCTCCTTTAGCACCAGAATCCGTTCTTCAAGCTGCTTGAGCTCCTGTTCAAAATCCAGAACTTCTTCATGCATCCTTGCACATTCCAGAAGACAGAGCTCTTTTTCCGCACGTTCCCGTAAGGATCTCCCCACCGTAATCTGCTGCTCTGCTGCCAGCCGCTCCGAACGCTTCTCCTCAAGCTGCTCCTGATACTGATAGATGCGATAGGAATGCTGCTCCCCATATATCATCCGGATTTCTGTTTTCAATTGTTCCATTCGCTGATTACTTTTTCCCAGTCCTTCCTCCAGCCGGGACACCTGTTCATCTAAGGCAATGATGAACCTCGCAATTTCACTTTTTTTCTGCTCCAGAACCTCCTCAGCCTCCCGGTATCGTTCCACAAATTCCGAGACCTTTTCGCTGTCCTCCAGATATTTTTCCAATACGGCTTTTCTACGGATATTCGTTTCATTTTGAACATATCGCTCAATCAGTTTTCTGGCCAGTCTCCGAAACTCCCAGATCCGGTCATGATCCTGGTTCAGCTTGCTCTGCACCGCTTCCAAAAACCACTTTTCGATCAACCCCCGTTCATCCCTTGCGTTCACAAAAAGCTCTGACAAGCCCGACTCTTTTATATTCACTTTTTTCATAATGGTTTCCCATTCCTTATGATCGATCTGATACTCCTTCAGCTTCTGAAAATACTGTTTTCTTTGATAGCTCTGCGAAGGATCATAGTAACAAAAATCCGAATCCTTCTGCTTTTTCAGTTCCTCGAAGCATCCCCGGCACTCCACATATCCCCTTAACACTTTTTTATTCCCGCTCTCAGAAAGCACCGGCAGCCGGTCCAGATCATAATTGCAGCCTTCCTTCCCGTAACTTCCCGTAAACGTCAGGATATCCAGTTCTTCTTCCTGATCCTCCTCCGTTCTCTGGGCTTTCCTCACCATCATTCCCACCAGAAACAGTCCCTGTCCATGATCCAACATCCATTCCGTTAAAATAAATGTCGGATTCTTCGTTTTAAAATATCCGGCAAAAGGACGCTTTTCAAAGTTCCGGAAAGATTTATTGACGAACAGACTGATCAGCATTTGTACCAGTACCGTCTTCCCTCCTCCGTTCCTTAAAGAAAACAGCGTATTTTCCCCACCCAGATCAAAGGTCTCATCTTCAATCCGGAACGCATCGTCATTATAGTTCAGATTGACCAGCCGGATCCTGTTTATCTTACTCATTGTCCTCCACCCCCAAAGCCTGCATCATTTTTTTATAATTGGCACGGTTCAAAAGTTTCATTTCCATCAGGTGATCCAGTTTATCCGTTGTTTTAATAATCTCATCCTCCTGAATATAGATGACGAGATTCTGTTCCTCCAAAAAATCCATGACGGTATATAAGAATCCCTCTTTTGTCGTCCTGGCGCGGGATCTCTTTTTATCCTCACTTTTCAATGCCTCATACGCCATGCTCATACTTTGGTAATCCAGCATGGTCTCTTTTTTGGGACTTTTCCGGTCATCTTCCCCCGCCTCATTCTGTTCCCTTTCCTCTTCCAGCATCCTTCCCGTCTTAAGCCGCTCGGATAAGATATTCTGCAATTCTCCCATACGTATAAAATCCCTGGATTTGCAATGGCTTCCCTGCCCGTCATAAAACTCCGCCAGAAGCGTCAGAATCAAAAACTGGGACAGATAGTAATCACGGTCCGTCCCTGTCGATTTGCATAAGATTTTTTTCAGCTCCGCTTTGGAAAATCCCAGCATGGTATTCGATACCTCCGGCATCAGATAAATCACATTTCCGTAGCGCTCCACCACACTGTCTGCAACTTCTCCCTGACTTTTTACCAGCGCCATGACCTCCTCCTGTTCCACATAAGCCTTATATAATTCCGGCGCTTCAGATTCTTCCAGCTGTCCATTCTTTAACAAATGGTAAAAAATCTTCTGACTCTGCAGAATGCTGTCTATCTCAAATGCCATGGTTCTTCCTCCTTTTACTCATACCAGATCGCCACATCTGAACAGCGGATCTTTCGCATATTTCCGTTTTCATCCAGAATCCCTTCAAACAGAACCTTTTCTTCCCCATCTGTTTTCTGCACAAAAATCTTTTCCATCCCCTTCCAGTTCCTTTCCTCTAAAATGGTAAGAAGCATGGGATTCAGCTGAAATTCCAGTGCTGTTTCAAAAAAATGCTCCTGCTGTTCCTTCTTTAAACCAGCCACATCAATAACGCCTGCCGTCAAAAGTTCAATCATGATTTCCCGAAAAATCTCAGCTGTTGGAAACAGCCGGCTGTGCTCTTCAGCTGTCAGGAGATTTTTCAGACCGGATAACAAAATCTTCCCTTCCTGCTTCATATATTGAAGAATCAGCTCCAGGCATCCATGGTACTTTTCCAGCCGCTTTTTTTGAAACTCTTCCCTCTCCCTTAACACTTCTTCCTCATCAAATCCAAGCTCGACCAACTCGCTTTCCAGCTCTTCCTTCCGAATACGCCTCTGTGCTTCCAGCGCCTTATTCGGATGATAGATCTTCTTCGGCGGTTTCCACAACAGCATCCGCAAAAAAGCATCTGTATTTTCCAGCAATGACACATTATCCATTACCCGGTCATAAATCCCGCTCCGGAACGGATAACGCTGAATCATCGTCATATTGGAATAATTTTCCAGTTCCCGGTCATACAGACTTTTTAAATCAAAATGCTCATTCAGGATTTTCTGATGTTCATCCATGGAACGCTTCAGATATCCCCGGATGATTTTCAGATTTTCCAGACTATCTTTCTCTTTTTCATTAAATTTATCCGAACGGAACTCCCTTTCCTCAAATTCCTGCACCTTCGCTTCGACGGACTCCCGATGCATCCGGAATTTTTCTCTCGTCTCTTCCACCGTTCCCATATTTTCCTCGATCAGCTGTGCATATTCTTCTACAGAATAGGCAAGCGCATTCTTCCTGATCCGATGCATCGCTTCCTGAATCTTCTGATTCTGGATTCGAAGCTGATCAAATACATTCTTAATGTCATTCACCGCATGCCCATAGTCCGCCTTTTCCAGATGCATCTTGAACAGCATCTCATGCACCGTCAGTTTCAGATTATTCTCCAGCTCCATCGTGGAAAGAACCATATTATAGCCATCCTCTGTCAGATAGTAGGAGGTCCGGCGGATCCCGTTCTCCTGATAGACCACCTGATTAGCCACATAACTGATCGGAATCTTCCGATATTCCTTCTTTTCGTAATCATATCCCGAAAAATCCATGATGTTTCCTGAATTTCCCAAAATATCATTTACGAGAAAATCAGCAAATTCCCGCCCCTCATAATTGAAATCCCTTCTATAATAGGTGTCATTGATTTCTCTCAAAAATCCTGAAATATCATCCAGGGTACAGTCCTCTTCCATCAGAGAATATTCCATAATATACAGAAGCACCGTAAACAGCAGATTCATCTGATCATCTATGGATTCAATTCCAAACTGTTTCCATGTTTTCTTCTGAAAACTCTGATTCATTAAGACCGCATATCTTCCGACGCTCTTCATCCGTTTGGTAAAGTCTTTCAAAAATTCCTGCATATTTTCCTTCTTTCAGGCATCCCAATCCCGAACATTCAGTATCTCCTGGGGAATATAGCATCTCTGCTCCAAAAGTTCGAGAATCTCCCGCTGTGTTTCCTCCCGAAACTGACAAAGAAAGCTTCCGCTCATCTTATTTTTTTGTCCTTCCTTCGTCTTGGGAAGCTTTTTCCCACCTGTTCCCCATTCCTTTGCCTTCTTTAACATTCTTTCATACGCCTTTTGAAACAATAAAATCTCTGTATCCGGATACGTACTTACCAGCCTTTCATAAATATCGATTCCTTCATAATCCAGATCCCCGAAGTAATATACCCGGTTCTTTTCATGACAAAAATACGGCTCTACCTGATTCACATAATCCTCAAAAGTCCGCCAGATATTTTTCCCTCCACCATAAATCAGGGTTCCGACCTCCATTCCTAAAATCTGCTTTCCACTCTCGATCAGATATCTCCTCATGCTGTAAAACGTATCCTTATTTTCAATGATCAGGAAAATCTGGGGGGATCTCTTATCATGGGAATAATATGACATCGGCTCTGACGTCCGATAGAAATTGAGCAGATCATCTGCTATGTTCAGATGCGAAAAAAGCTTTTCCCCGCCTTCTCTGTCAATGAATTTTTCCCTTCCGAAAATCTCAAAGCTCCTCTCATTAACAGTTTCCGGATAACTAAGCCCATCCTCCCGGTTCTTTAGATAATCACTCAGCAGAAGGATTTTCTCCCGGTCTTTTACATATTGCTCCGGATGACTTTCATAATAAATCGTATCCAAAACAGGCGCCAGGGAAAATCGGATTTCCTCTTTATATTCTGAATAATCCTCTTCCTTCTCATAATACCAGTAGCTGTTCTTTAATGCTGGCTTTTTCCCATTTGTTTTGCTGTTCTTTATCGGGATGAGCTCTCCCTTTTTTATCAACTTTGCAATAATCTCATAAAAAACAGGATAATCCACTTCCGAATACTTCTTCGAAAGCTGCTCCAAAGTAATCTTGTGTTTTTTCATTCAGGTATATCTCTCCCCACCTTTTGTTTTGCTTTCAAATTCTACAAAATAACACACTTATGACGTGAGAAATTATCTTAGGAACTGTGCATCATCTCGTCATAAGTGTGTTACCTATATGTACTTTATCCTTTTTTCTCTGTTATTGTTATACTCATGAACGAAATGGTCTGCCATTTTGTTCATGAGCTGCGCCGGATTTTGGTCGCTGAAAGCGACATTTTCCTCTGCTTCGCTTCGCACAGTAAAATTATTATAGCACGCGCGCAGCCATTTAACAAGTTTTTTGCACATTTTTCCACAAAACAGATCTATTTCTGTTACTATTCACAGTCGATTTGATAAATAAAAGAGGTTCGTCGTGCTTGCACGTAAGGAGCTCTTTTATTTATCAAATTTTCCTGCT
>CADBUD010000185.1 GCA_902797785.1 uncultured Lachnospiraceae bacterium | reverse complement strand
GTTCTTTTTGAATTCTTCCAGTACATCCTCTTCTTTATTAAATGCCTTAACGATATGATGTCCTCCAAACACCTCTTCGACCTGACCGTTCACATGTCCTAAGTACTCCTGCTGCATGGTAAAATATTTCTGGGAATTTTTCACGATCACACCGATCACGATACCAGAGACCGGAAGAATCAAAATAGAAATCAGGGTCATCAACGGACTGATGGAAAGCATCATAACGATGACGCCGATCAAAGTCGCCACAGCGCTGATGGTCTGGGTTATGGTCTGATTCAGGCTCATCCCAAGCGTATCCACATCGTTAGTGATTCTTGAAAGCACCTCTCCATGTGTCCTGCTCTCAAAATATTTCATCGGCATACGGTTGATTTTTTCTGAAATTTCCTTTCTCATCCGAAAACAGAGCTTTTGGGAAATCCCTGTCATGATCATCCCCTGAACAAAGGAAAATACAGCGCTGACAACATAAAGCAGCACAAGAATCAGAATGATACGAAGAATCAGGGAAAAATCAATTCCTCCACTTCCCTGGATCTTTTTCATCAGCCCGCTAAAAATCTCTGTTGTCGCCTTACTTAAAATTTTGGGTCCTACCACATTAAATACCGTGCCTGCCACCGCAAAGATCATGACAAAAATCAGTCCGATCCGATAGCTTCCCATATAAGCGACCAGTTTTTTGAACGCTCCCTTTACATCCTTCGCCTTTTCTGAAGGAAGCATAGGGCCTCCCGGTCTGCGGCGCGGTCCTGGTCTTTGTGCTTCACTCATGATGCCCTGCCTCCTTTCAGTTCTTCTTCCGAAAGCTGTGATCTTGCAATTTCCTGATAAGAAGCGCAGGTCTGCATCAGCTCCTTATGTGTCCCGATTCCCGCGATACTTCCCTCGTCCAAAACAATGATCTGATCAGCATTCATAATCGTACTGATTCTCTGTGCCACAATAACGACTGTACTATTTTTCGTCTGCTTTGCCAGTTCACTTCGAAGTACCGCATCTGTTTTATAATCCAGCGCGGAAAAGCTATCGTCGAAGATATAGACTCTTGGCTGCTTGGCAATCGCTCTCGCAATGGAAAGACGCTGTTTTTGTCCGCCGGAGACATTGCTTCCTCCCTGTGCGATCGGACTCTCATATGCCTCTTTCTTGCCCAGAATGAACTCTTCAGCCTGAGCCGTTTTCGCTGCTGTTTTCATCTGTTCATCAGAAATTGTATGATCTGCATATTTAATATTTGATGCAATCGTACCGGAAAACAGGACGCCCTTTTGCGGAACCAGTCCGATCTGGTCTCGCAGCTCTTTCTGGGACAGCTTGCGGATATCGATTCCATCGAAGGTGATTCTCCCCTCCGACACATCATAAAACCTCATCATCAAATGAACCAGGGTCGTCTTTCCACAGCCCGTACTTCCAATGATTGCCGTAGTCTTTCCCGGTTCCATCGTAAAGCTGATATTCTCTAAGGCACTTTCCTTCGCATTCGGATAGCGGAAGGAAACATTTTCAAAGCAAATGGTCCCCCTGGTTGTTTTCTCTAATTTTTTCGGCTGTGCCGGATCCTTTAGATTTGTTTCTACCTCAAGCACCTCCTGGATTCTTCCTGCTGCCACTCCGGCTCGTGGAAGCATGATCGACATCATCGTAAGCATCAAAAAGGACATCACGATCATCATCGTATAACTGATAAACGCCATCATATCCCCGACCTGGAGTTTTCCGGCATCAATGCCCTTTCCACCGAACCAAATAATCAACAGGGTAATTCCATTCATGATCAGCATCATGGCCGGCAGCATCATTGTCATGACCCGGTTCGTGAACAACTGGGTCTGCATCAGGCTGGCATTGGCCTGTTCGAACCGTTTTTCTTCGTATTCTTCCCGATGAAAAGCTCGAATAACGGACAAGCCGGTCAGGATCTCTCTGGAAACAAGATTTAACCGATCGACCAGATCCTGCATGATTTTAAATTTTGGCATGGCTAAAAGCATCAAGGACATGACCAGGAGCAAGATCAGAGCCACTGCCAAAAAAATGATCCAGCCGAGACCGGTCCTGGTCCCGGACACCTTGATAATTCCCCCGATTCCGATAATCGGAGCATAAATCACCATTCGAAGCAGAAGGGTAGATACCATCTGTACCTGCTGAATATCATTGGTGCTTCGCGTAATCAAGGACGCGGTAGAAAACCGATTGATATCCTCACTGGAAAAGGAGACCACTTTGTGAAAGACCCGGCTGCGCAGATCGCGCCCGATTCCCGCTCCTACTACCGAAGCAAAAAAACCCGCTAAAATTGCTGCCGCCATCATGATTACAGAGATTCCAAGCATTTTAAGTCCTACCTGTTTCAGATAATCCATCTGCACCTTTCCAAGATCGATGCCAATCGCCTCGTATTCCTGTTTGATCACAGAGATTCCCATCTGCATGGTCATAGAATCCGACATCATCCCGAACTGTTCCACACCCTTCTTTCGAATGGCATTAAGCATCATCTCATTTGCCGAACCCTCTTCCATTTGAGAAACAAGGAATAAAGCAATTCCCAAGTCCTGATTCAGCTGTTCCCGTATGACGTTATCCTCTGTCCTCAGAAGATAGACGGATTCCCTTTCAAGAATCGGATATTGATTCAGATATCCAGGGTCTCCGACTTCAATCTTTTGATAATTCTCCTCCAGCCTTTGTACTCCGTCCCCTGTCAAAAAAAGCTTCAGCCGTTCCAAGGTACTCTCCCTTAAAACCTCCGGAACGGAATCTTTGATTCCTCCCTGTTCGATACCTACATCGACAATATCCGATGTGTAGGAAGGAAGACCGAGCTCACAAACAGCTTGAACGATCAAACAGCAAAGAATCGCCGCGACGAAGCGTTTGTAATTTTTCATGTTTCTTAAAATATTTCGCATTGAATGCTTCCTTTCTATAATTCTGCGTTTAAAAGTGCTAGTTTTATATTCTATTCTTTTTAGAAGGATTGTCAAGCAAGAATTTGACAACTTTCCGTATTCATTATATATTATGATATGATGTCGGGGTCAAAAGTCACAAGGTGCTTCACACCTTGTGACCTTTGCACAAAAATTTGCGTGGACAAGCTCGCTTGTCCCTC
>CADBUD010000184.1 GCA_902797785.1 uncultured Lachnospiraceae bacterium | reverse complement strand
CTCTACTGTCCTGCCAATCATACAGGAATTGTTTCTTCTTTGGTTTCTGAGAAGTTCGGCAGGAAATTTTCTCTTGCTTTTTGCCTGGAGGATACGATACGGGAGGATCGGGTGGCTGAAGCGGAGCAGATTCTGACCCATTCTCTTTGTCTCTTACTTAAAGAACAAAAGCAGCATGATTTTTTTCTTCCCAAAATTTTTATCCGTATCCGGGAGCCAGAGCAGATGGATCGTTTGATTTCTCTTTTAGGTGATGCTATGTCTCTTGTGACTGGTTTTATTCTGCCGAAATTTTCTCTGGAAAATTCAAAGCAATATTTAGATCATGCCTCTCGTGCCAACCAAGGTTCGAATCATATGATTTATATTATGCCGATTTTCGAAAGTCCTTTGATGATTCCCCTGCACAGCAGGTATCAGATGCTTCATTCGTTAAAGATGGATCTGGATTCTGTGAAGGATATGGTTTTGAATATTCGCGTTGGCGGAAATGATCTTTGCCATTCCTTTGGTTTTCGCCGGCATAAGGACGAAATGATTTATGATATTACACCGGTTCGGCAGATTTTGTCTGATATTGTGACAACTTTTGGATCGGATTATGTCGTTTCCGGTCCTGTGTGGGAGTATTACCGTGGGGAAAACTGGGATCGTGGATTGAAAAGAGAAGTAAAGCATGACTTATTAAACGGATTTATTGGAAAGACTGTCATTCATCCGAACCAGATTTCTATTGTGAACGAGGCATTACAGGTCTCAAAGGAAGATTTTTTGGATGCCTGTTCTATTTTGGACTGGTCTCCTAAGGATTCTTCTCTTGTTTCCGGAAATGCAAAAGGAGAACGGATGAATGAGCTTCTGACCCATTCCAACTGGGCTTACCGTATAAAAATCCTGGCAGATATTTATGGAATCCGCAATTACCATCCGCAGTCCCTTTGATTTATACTCATGAACGAAATGGTTTGCTGTTAACGAGTATAAGCCATCAGGTATCTGCCAGCTTTTTGATCAGGCCGCAGCATTTATAGTTATTCAACGGATAATACATAATTTCTGTCCCTTTTTCTGCTGCCAGCCGACGGATATGTTCCAGAGCAGGGTCGTCTTTGCAGGTCTCACTGATCAGAACCTTCCATGGAACACGGCGAAGCAGCACTCTGGTCGTTTCTCCAATCCCTGGTTTGATCAGGTTCCTGTCTTTTATAGCAAATGCTTCTCCAATTTGAGCGACCTCTTGCATTCCATCATGGGCAGAGTTTTTTTGAGGAACTGGATTTTCCATGGTAAAATGAGCTTCGATGGCTTCGATAAATGGGTAGGAAAGGTCTTTTTCTTTTAACTCTCCATAGTAGACTGCGCCGTGGAAGTCCCAAGGTCCGATGATGTCGTCTCTTAAAAAGGTTCGGCTGATCAGTCCTGAGACTGTGGAATTTAAACAACAGCTTGGAATTAAAATGTCCTCATATGTCCCGCAAAGTTCTGTAATATGAGCAGGATCTGCCGCGACTGCCAGATCCTGTGGCACATTTGGGTAGTCTGTCAGAGCTTCCCTAAGCTGCTGTAAAATAGCTCCTTTTCCTGTCCATCCGTCTACGAACAGAAGATTCTCTGCCAGATGGCGCTCTAAGAGATAATTCATCGCGTTTTTGTCGATTCCTTTTCCGCGAATGATGGATATGGAATAATGCGGCACTTCTATCTTGTATTTCCATTTCAGATAATGTTTCAGCATGATTCCGATGGGAATTCCTGCTCTTGCCAAGGAGACCAATACGATTTTTTCCCCTCGTTTTTCGATAATACGATCTGCCAAACTTCCTACTGCCTGTGCCGTCCAATGAGAGAAGTTTCTCAGGGCTTCTTCATATGCTTCCATGTATTTTTCTGATGGAACATACTCGATTGGAAGCATTTCACAGTAATGTCTTCCGGATTGAATCAATTGTTCCCGCTCTTTCGTGGACTGTGGCTCAACCATACCGGTAATGTCTTTTAGCAGTAAGGTAACATCTTCTTTTTTATATGAACTTCTCATGTTTTTCTTCCTTTTAAATTTCTTTTTGTTTTTATGTTTTTTGCTTTACATATTTACTTATTCTTTTGCCCTACAAAATCAATTTGTAAAGCATCTAATGAATAGACCACGTTGCACTCTACGGCTCTTGTCATAATTAGTTCTGATTGGTTCCTCATTATCCAAAAAGCTGGTGCCGCTT
>CADBUD010000183.1 GCA_902797785.1 uncultured Lachnospiraceae bacterium | reverse complement strand
TCCCTGTCGGAGGAAACCTGGTCAGGGGAATCCTCAACGGAGGGAGCATTGAGCAGACTGCGAAAGCTGGAAGAAATCAATGTCGAGACCGGACTAAAATATTGTATTGATGATGAAGAGCTTTATCTGGAGGCACTCCGGATGTATGTGGGAGGGGACAAAAGAGATGTGCTGGGAAAATGTCTGGCAGAAAGCAATTTCGAGAACTATCGGGTTCATGTCCATGCGTTAAAGAGCACATCATTAAATGTCGGAGCGGAAGGTCTTTCTGCTGAAGCAAAAAAACTGGAGTTCGCCTGCCGGGACGAGAATTTTGAATTGGTCAGAGAAAAACATTCGGAGTTAATGGAACGCTATGGAAAGCTGCTGGAACGTCTGGCAGAAATCATATCGTAAGCTCATTTAGAAAATGCCGCTTTCAGCGACCAAAATCCGGTGCGGCTCATGAACAGAACAGCAGGCCATTTCGTTCATGAGTATATGATACCAGATCAATGCACACAAACGCAATAGGAAAAGAAGGAAAAAGAAAAAGGAGAAGAAAGAAAAATGAAAAATGTGACGAACGATATCTATTATGTAGGAGTGAACGATCATCAGCTGGATTTATTTGAGGGACAGTACGTTGTTCCGAATGGAATGGCATACAATTCCTATGTGATCATGGACGAAAAAATTGCTGTTATGGATACTGTAGACGGCAATTTTACAGAAGAATGGATGAACCAGATCAAAGAGGTCTTAGGGGAGAGGACACCGGATTATCTTGTGGTACAGCATATGGAGCCGGATCATTCCGCGAATCTTGCGAACTTCATGGAGGCATATCCACAGGCTGTCGTTGCAGCTTCCCAGGCTGCGTTCAATATGATGAATCAGTTCTTTGGAACTGCTTATGAGGACAGAAGACTTGTGGTAAAGGAAAAAGATACCCTTTCCCTGGGAACACATACCTTAAGCTTTCTTGCTGCACCGATGGTACATTGGCCGGAGGTCATCATGACGTATGATACAACGGATAAGGTCTTGTTCTCAGCGGATGCTTTTGGCAAATTTGGAGCCTTAGATGTTGAAGAGGACTGGGCATGTGAAGCGCGCCGCTATTATTTTGGAATTGTCGGAAAATACGGAATGCAGGTTCAAAATCTTCTTAAAAAGGCAGCCGGGCTGGAACTATCCATCATCTGTCCGCTGCATGGACCGGTGCTGACAGAAAATCTGGGAGACTATATAAAGCTGTATCAGACATGGTCTTCCTATGGAGTAGAAAGCGAAGGAATCTTCATTGCCTACACTTCCGTTTATGGAAATACCAAACAGGCAGTGGAACGATTAGAGAAAAAGCTGCTGGAGAAGGGATGCAAAAAGGTATCTGTTTGCGACCTGGCAAGGGAGGATATGGCAGAGGCCGTGGAGGATGCATTCCGCTATGGAACGATCGTCTTGGCTACGACGACATATAATGCAGGAATCTTCCCGTTCATGAGAACCTTTATCGAGGAATTGACGGAGAGAAATTATCAGAACCGCAGGATCGGTCTGATTGAAAATGGAAGCTGGGCACCAATGGCGGCAAAGGAAATGAAAAAGTTATTTGAAACCAGCAAAGGAATCCAATTCTGTGATACCCAGCTTACGATCAAATCCGCATGGAAGGATGAGAACGAAGCTTCATTAGAACAGCTCGCATCGGAGCTGATGGCAGAATAAAATAGGAAGGAGAACCCCCATGTCAGGAATCAGGGAGGAAGTTTTAAAAATGAAAAAGGCAGCGCCGTTTCTGGCTGCTTCCAAGGAAGAAATCAGAAATCAGGCGTTAAAAAAAGCAGCGGAAATGCTCAAAGCCCACGCAGCAGAAATTTTTGAAGAAAATAAAAAAGACCTTATGGCAGCGGAACAAAATGGAGTGCAGCAGGCGGTAATGAAACGTTTGCGGTTCGATGAAAAAAAACTGGAGGATGTGACGAAAGGGATTGAACAGTTGATTCGTTTAGAAGACCCGGTGGGAAAAGTCACCCTGGAAAGAGAGTTGGATGAGGGTCTTTTGCTGAAACGATTGACCTGTCCGATCGGAGTCATCGGAGTGATTTTTGAAGCCAGGCCGGATGCGCTGGTTCAGATTTCTTCCCTTTGCATCAAAAGTGGAAACTGCGCTGTCTTAAAAGGAGGAAAGGAAACGACCTATACGAACCGGATTTTATTCCGGTATATTAAAGAGGGTGTCGTGGCAGCCGGGCTGCCGGAGTCCTGCCTTTTACAGGCAGAGGCACACAGTGAAATCGATGAGCTCTTAGAATGTCATGACTGTGTGGATCTTTTGATTCCGCGGGGATCGAATCAGTTCGTTCAGTATATCATGGAGCATACGAAGATTCCGGTCATGGGACATGCTGATGGAATCTGTCATATTTATGTGGATCTTGAGGCAGACTTTGAACGTGCCATTTCCATTATCGTAGATTCCAAAACACAGTATGCGGCGGTCTGCAATGCAGTAGAGACCTTATTGATCCATCGGGAGATCGCCCCGAAGTTCCTTCCGGAATTAGCCAAAAAGCTGAAGGAAAAAAAGGTACAGATTCGCGGAACCAGAGAAGTGACGGATCTGATCAAGGCAGGAACGATGGGAGAAGAGTCCGTGGAAACGGAG
>CADBUD010000182.1 GCA_902797785.1 uncultured Lachnospiraceae bacterium | reverse complement strand
TGAATTTCTCCTTCTCTCAGAGTAAAATCAACGTCTGAAAGAGCACGAACACCAGGGAAGTTTTTGTCGATGTGTCTCATCTTAAGAATTTCTTTTTTTGCCGCATCACTCATTTTATGGACTCATCCTTTCTATTTTTTACCCGTAGGCATAATAAGAACACCTATCGGGGTGCTCTCTCTGTAACACATGTACATGTTTTATGAATAATTATCCGTACATACAAACCGTCGGAGAACCTAATGGCTCTCCGACGGTTCTTGATTTTTAATAATTATTCATTTTCTTAATTATATCAAATCCTTACAAATATTTCAACCATCAAAATCAAATTTTTATAAATTTTTTCTAAATCTATGCTATCCATTCATCTGACGAATCACTGAAATCATTCGTGGATTTTAATTAAGTACCTATGAATCAGTCTATTTTAGTATGCACGAGATGGAAGAACTTCCTCTGCTACAGAAGCATCAAATACTTCCTCGTCTACATATGCGATCTTCTCTGGTGTCTCGCCAGCTTCCATCTGAAGAATAATCTTAGCTACACGTGGACCATGAAGTGGATTACACTCAACATCGCAGTTGATCTTTCCGTCGATCATGTACTGGAATCCCTGGTTTGTAGCATCGAAGGAAATTAACCAGATATCTCCATCAACACCTACTGTCTTACCAGCAGCTTCGATAGCGGTAACAGCTCCGAATGACATGTTGTCGTTCTCAGATACAACTACATCGATGTCATCATAGGATTTCAGGAAGGACTCCATAACCTCCTGACCTTTCTCCTCTGTGAAGTCACCAGACTGCTGATCAAGAATTGTCCAGTTGCTGTGCTCTTTAGCAACTTCGCCAAATCCCTCTGTACGTCCTAACTGAGCGGATGATCCCATTGTTCCCTGAAGAGTAACGATGTTAATGTCCTCATCTCCTCTTCCTACTTCGTCTAATTTATCTGCTAACCATTTAGCAGCATTCATACCCTCTGTCTTGAAGTCAGAACCAACCCAAGCTGCGTAAAGAGAGTCATCAGAGATGTCAACCATACGGTCTACGATGATTACCGGGATACCAGCGTCTTTAGCCTCACCGAATACTGTCTCCCAACCTGTCTCTGTATTAGGAGCAAGTACGATGTAATCAACACCCTTTGTGATGAAGTCACGGATTGCTGTGATCTGGTTCTCTGTCTTCTGCTGAGCATCTACCATCTCGAACTTATATCCGTTCTCCTCTGTGAAGGTATCCTGCATGGACTGTGTATTAGCCATACGCCAGTCAGACTCAGCACCTACCTGTGCGAAACCAACGGAGATAACATCACCTGTGTTCTTAACATCATCTGCTGCTGTTGAATCGCTTCCGCTGTCAGCTGCTGCGTCGTCTGCTGCTGTATCATCAGCTGCTGTGTCGTCTGCTGCTGTATCATCAGCTGCTGTGTCGTCTGCTGCTGTGTCATCTGCTGCTGCATCATCTGTTGCTGCTGCATCATCTGTTGCTGCTGCATCGTCTGCTGTGTCTGTAGTAGCTGTTTCTGCGCTGTCTGTTGAAGCAGAATCACTTCCACCACAACCTGCCATTGTGAATACCATTGTCAGGGAAAGCATTACAGCTAAGATTCTTTTCATGTTTTTCATTTCTTTTTCCTCCATTTTTTCTGAAAATTTAATTTCTATATCCCTTTACAACTTTTTTCAAGTTGCAAGGTTATTTTATAAAAAAAATGTCCGAAACACAATATATAATCTTTTGGTTTAATATGAAAATTTTACTATTTCAAGCAAAAAAGTTGGTTTTCTTATTTGAAAAGTTGGTTTTCTTTCGATTTCAAAAAATTATCCATGTTATTTTCATTGATTGGCAATAAAATATACACATTTGAGCCTTTTTTATACTGACTTTTTATGGTAATTCCACTATTTTCCCCATACAGTAGACGGATTCGTTCATTTACATTCCGGATTCCAAAAAAGCTTTCTTTTTCATATGGAGTGTTCTTTTCCAGTCCTTTTTCTATTTCCTCCAAGCGTTCATTCCGAATCCCCTGTCCGTTATCTGCCACCTCCAGAATCAGGTTTTCTCCCTCTTCGTATGCTTTGATGGTGATTTTTCCCTTGCCGCGTTTATTCTTCACTCCGTGATATAAGGCATTTTCTACCAATGGCTGTAATGTGATTTTGGGAATGTAATAGTTGTAAAATTTTTCTGGAATATCAATCTCATATTCCATAATATCCCGGTAACGGATCTGCTGGATTTTTAGATAGCTCTCTACGTGACAGCGTTCTTCTTCTAATGTAATGCATTTTTTCCCCTGGCTGAGCGATGTCCTGAAAAAATCTGACAGAGATTCTACCATATTTACAACTTCTCTTTGATCTCCTGACTCTGCCAGCCAGACAATCGTGTCCAGAGTATTGTATAAAAAATGTGGGTTGATCTGCGCCTGGAGCAGCTCAAATTCTGCTTTACGAAGATTTTCCTGTTCGATCTTGACCGTTTCCAGCAGACCGCTCAGTTTCTCTATCATGATATTTATAGAACCACTGAGCATTCTTGCTTCCATCCCGTTTTCTCCTTTGACACGCACGGAAAGGTCGCCCTGCGCCACCTGATTTGTAACATTCGCGATTTCCCGGATCGGACGGGAAATACTTTCCGGTATGAAAATCGAGAGAAAAAACGCGATGATGATGATGATCAGCATGAGCAGTGCCGTCCATTGGAACGTCTGGACTGCCATATTTCTCAGATTTACACTGACGCCCTTTAATTCGCTGGTCGAATAGTAGGTATATTCCAGGATTGAGTCCTGAATCAGAGAGGTGACACGCTGTATGTCATTTTCCCAGATATTGATGCTGTCATCATAGTGACCACCCTCAGATTTGTATTTTTCGATCTGATTGACGAACCGCTCCAGGCTGACCAGATATTTTTCAATTTCTTCTATTTTTTCCCGGCTGCTTTCATAGTCCGAGGTATTCATTAATTCGCTCAGGATTTCCCTTGCGTTTCTGATATCTTCATATGGGGAAGGGCTTGCAAAGCTCTGGCTCCCCCGAATAATCAGATAGATCTTGTGATCAAAATCGCTTTTGAAATCATTGCTGAATCCACTGGCAACAGAAGCATTCTGTACGACCTGATCATAGCGAACGGTACTGTCCCAGATTCTGAGCATGCAGATGATGCATACAAAGAAGGTGGGCGTCAGTATGGCTACAAAGGAAAATCGCAGCTTGGTGACCAGGCTCGCCTTTGAAAGTTTGTTATTTATTCTGGAAAATATTGATATATTCTTTTTATCCACTTTATCCCACGTCCTTTTTCTATTCTTTTGATACGATTCACTGTCCCTCTTCTGACATGTGGATTTCTAGCTGCTTTTCTGCTCTCCTGGCACACTTGCGACTGAAATCCCCATTCCATGAGAGGGACTGTAAATAGCAACGTTCTTTTCTTTCCAATTTTTAAGAGCTTTTGTTTTATCTTTCGGAGGAATCTTTTTTATTTAGCGCTTCTTTAATCCGTTGTTTTTCTTCCTCTGCATCTTCCATCATATCGTACAAGCTGCGTTTTATTCCATGTCCCGGGTTTTTCTTTCTTTCCTTTTCCGAGCTGTTTTTCCAACTATTTCCTAATTTGTTTTCTGTCAGATCTTTTCTGTATCCCTGTTCTTCGGTTTCTGATGGGTCTTTTCTATAGCTTTGTGCCTCGGTTTCTGTCGAGTCTTTTCTGTAGCTCTGTGCCTCGGTTTCTGTCGAGTCTTTTCCGTAG
>CADBUD010000181.1 GCA_902797785.1 uncultured Lachnospiraceae bacterium | reverse complement strand
TAACTTTATAAAAAGAAAATAGAAAGAAACCGCTTGAAATAATCCCCAAAGCCGGCTTCCGGAACATCTTTTGCATAAATGATATTCCGGCGGCCCAGTTCCTTGCCGTCAAGGGTGTACCTGACATACCCGGCCAGATCGCCTTTTTTTATGGGAGCAGTTTTCTCTTTTGGAAGAACGGTATCTTTTTGAATCAAAGATAAATTTTGATTCTGTGTATCCAGATAGGTAAAATCTTTTTCAAAATTGAGCGGAACCTGTTCTGATTTTCCATGCGCGACAGGAAGCGGGGACAGGGTCATGGAAGATGTATCCTGATAGATCTGACAGAGCGAAAATCCATATTCCAAAAGAGCCTTCGCATCAGAAAAACGCAGCTTGCTTTCCGGTGCTCCCATGATGACAGCAATCAATTCCATGCCGTTTTTTTCCGCTGTAGCACTCAAACAGAATTTGGCCTGGCTGGTCGAGCCGGTCTTTAAGCCGGTGGCGTAGGAGTATTGCCGCAGCAGCTTATTGGTATTGGAAAGACCAAATTCAGAATCTCCCCGTTTGGTAGAATGAATGATCGTGTCTATCCAGATGGTGGAGTAATCATGGATCTGAGGATGCTTTGTGATCAGCTCCCGGCTCATTAAAGCCACATCCATCGCAGAGGTTCTATGTAGGTTCGTATCCAGTCCGCAGCAGTTGACAAAGTTCGTGGTTTCCATTCCCAGCTCCTTTGCCCTCTGGTTCATCCGTTGGACAAATTCTGTCTCAGAGCCGCAAAGAAACTCTGCCATGGCAACACAGGCATCGTTTGCAGAGGATACGCAGATACATTTAATCAGAGTCTTTACGGTCTGCACTTCACCGGCCTCTAAAAAGACCTGAGAGCCACCCATGCTGGCAGCGTAGTCCGATACTGTGACAGAATCCTCCAGGGTGATTTTTTTATCCTCCAGTGCATCAAAAATCAACAAAAGCGTCATGATTTTGGTTATGCTGGCCGGAGGGACGGAGGAATTGGCATCCTTTTCCAAAAGAATCGTTCCGGTAGAAGCCTCCATTAGAACATAGTGGGGAGCACTGACGGAGGGGGAAATGGCACCAGGAGAGACACTGGAAGCAGGACGTATGAAAGAATCAGAATCCGAACGAACGGCTTCTGCGGCAGAAGAAAGATCCGTGGCAGAAGAAAGATCTGTGGCAGAAGAAAGATCTGCGGCAGAAGAAAGATCTGTGGCAGAAGAAAGATCCGTGGCAGAACGAAGGTCCGGGAACGGAGCAGAAGCATCTGAGAAGAAAACAGCCTCTGGAATAGAAAAGAAGCATAGGAAAAAAACGATGGTAAGCAGTAAGCTCCGGAAAACAGGATAAGAGCGCATAAAAACCTCACGAATATAGTTTTATCATAAAATATGAGGACGGAAAGAAAAATATGAAAGAAAAATATGAAAGAAAAAAGAATTGAAATAATTTCCGCCTTATAGTATCATAATCAAGTGGCTGTGAATAGTAAAGAGCAAAGAGCAAAGAAAGGAACAAAGATTTGAAACTTTTCTTTATCATTATCATAATTCTCCTGATTCTTGTGATGTTTGAGGCGATTCGGGAAACGACGTTTTTTCATACGAAATATTATACCGTAGAAACAAAGAAATGTAAAAAGGATCATAAAATCATTGTCATTGCCGATCTTCATGATTGTACCTATGGAGAAAAAAATGAAAAACTGATCAAAGCGATTCATCGGGAAAATCCGGAATGCATTATCAGCTGTGGAGATTTGACGGTCGGACATCCAAAAGCAGAAGATCATGTGGCATTTGACCTGATAAAAAGCCTGTCTGCAGACTATCCGGTGATTCTTTCCAATGGAAATCATGAATATCGGATGAAGATTTATCCAGAGGAATATCCGGGGCGTTATGAAAGATATCGTTCAGAAATAAAAAAAACCGGAGTCACTTTACTGGAGAATCAAAAAGAAGCAAGAAATATGAACGGAGATACGATGATGTTCTATGGACTGGAAATCGGGAGGGAATATTATCAGCGGATGAAACATACGCCGATGTCCGAAGACTATATTTCTTCTCTTCTGGGCGGATGTGATCCGGAGGCATATACCATCTTACTGGCACATCATCCCAAGTATATGCAAAACTATGCGGCATGGGGAGCGGATCTGATCGTATCCGGACATTACCATGGGGGAATTGCGAGAATACCGGGAATAGGAGGAGTGATTTCTCCCAATATCAGCATATTTCCCAAATTTGATGGGGGACAATACAAGGTAGGACACAGTAATGCCATTGTAAGCTGTGGACAGGGGAGTCATACGATCAAGCTGAGGTTTTTGAATCCGCCGGAGCTGAGCGTAATAACAATCAAAGGGATGTCAGACAGAAAGTGAGGGCAGGATGTCTATTTCGGTAAAATTGGAAAATTTTGAAGGACCAATGGATCTGCTGCTTCATCTGATTGAAAAGAATAAGGTCAGTATTTTTGATATTCCCATCGCGGAGATTACAGAGCAATATTTGGAATATATCGAAGAAATGAGACGACAGGATTTAGATATCATGAGTGAATTTCTTGTGATGGCGGCCACGCTGGTTTCCATCAAGGCCAAAATGCTGCTGCCGCCGGAGGTGGACGAGGAAGGAGAAGAAATTGATCCGCGTGCAGAGCTGGTGGAAAAACTGTTGGAATATAAAATGTATAAATATATGTCACTGGAGCTTCGGGAACGGCAGTCGGAGGCATCCTTACAGTATTATAAAGAAGCAAGTCTTCCCAAAGAGGTGCTGGCATATGAAGAACCGGTAGAAATCTCGCAGCTTCTCTCAAAAGTCAGCCTTATCCAGCTGCAAAAAGTATTTCGGGATCTGATGCGCAGGATGGAAAACAAAATCGACCCGGTAAGGAGCCAGTTCGGAACCATTGAGAAAGAAGAAGTGACAGTAGAAGATCAGATGGAGGGGCTGTTGGAGTGGCTGTCCGAAAAGAGAAGCGCTTCTTTTTTTGATTTGCTCAAAAAGGGAAGGGTGGGTCACAGCAGTTCGACAAAAACAGAAAAAATCGTGTTGTTTTTAGCTATCTTAGAATTGATGAAAATCGGGGAGATCGAGATATCCCAGCAGGGACTGTTCGGGGATATCATCATAGATTTAAAGGAGCAGAGTGGGAATGGACAAGTCGAAAAAAATGGCGGAGCTTGAAGCAGTTCTATTTGCCATGGGGACCTCAATCGAAAGGGAAAAGCTAGCTGCAGCTTTGGAGCTTTCCACGGAGGAGGTGACCGGTCTGCTTTTGGAGCTGCAGAAGGAATATGCGAAAAAAAAACATGGGATCAGTCTGATTGAGCTTTCAGGCTCCTGGCAGATGTGTACCAAAAAAGAAATGTATCCGGCATTGATCCGGGTCGCAAAGACTCCGAAAAAACAGGCGCTGACAGAAGTTCTATTGGAAACGTTATCCATCGTTGCCTATAAGCAGCCAATTACCAGAACAGAAATCGAAGCGATTCGCGGGGTTTCCTGTTCCCATGCAATCAATAAGCTGGTGGAATACGGACTGATCTGTGAGCTGGGACGGCTGGATCTGCCGGGACGTCCTCTGGTATTTGGCACAACAGAGGATTTTCTTAGGAATTTTGGGATTTCTTCTCTGGATGAGCTGCCGGCAATCGAAGAGGATAAAGTCGAACGGTTCAAGCATGAGGCGGAGGAGGAAATCCCCAAAACCAATGTTGATTCGGAAGGACAGCAGAATCCGGAAGATTTGCAGTGACCATGGGAATAAACTCAGGAACGAAAACCGGTATGGTTTTTCACTATCGGGTATAAAAAAGAAAAAATGGGATATCCTTTCTTTAAAAAGAAAAGCAAAGAGAGGAAGGTCTTATGGAGTTAAAATCGGAAACGAATGATTCAAAGGAAGCAGCAGAGGAAACGGAATCTTTGGAGAAGAGAGAACAGGAGCAGAGCGAAATCGAATCGACCGGCCAGCTCGAGCTTACGAAAAACGAACAACGGCACAAAATCCATCTTGTATCTGTTATTGGAGAAATAGAGGGACATGAACTGTCATCTTCCAATGTCAAAAGCACAAAATACGAGCACCTGCTCCCTGAATTGGCCAGATTAGAGGACGATCGCGAGGCAGAAGGATTGCTGCTTTTGATCAATACGATGGGCGGAGATGTATCCGCCGGGCTTTCATTGGCAGAAATGGTAGCTTCACTAAGTATCCCGACTGTATCGCTGGTCATCGGCGACTGTCATTCCATTGGGGTTCCTCTGGCTTTGGCGGCAAGGGAGTCCTTTATTGTACCGACAGGGACTCTGATCATTCATCCGGTACGAATGAATGGGACTGTGATCGGCGCACCGCAGACCTATGATTATTTTAAAATCATTCAGGATCGGATTGCAGGATTTATTGAAGACCACTCCAGGGTATCCAAAGAAATGGTCGAGGAGCAGATGATGAAAGCCGGTGTTCTGACAAAAGATCTGGGAACGATTTTAGTAGGAGAGGAGGCTGTGAAAATGGGATACATCAGACAGGTCGGCGGAATCAAAGAGGCACTTTTTTGCCTTCATCGAATGATTGAAACAGAGAAAAACAAAAAAGATACTTTACGACTTTAGAATTAAATGTTATATTATAGAATGGACTGTGGTTGACAGCACTGGCATCCTACAGATAAAGCTCCACCGGAGCTTTGTCTGCATACACCGTAGACAGAATAGGTTAGATATAAACTGATATTTATAGAGGAGAGAAAAGAAAATGACACTATGGAAAGCAATCGTGATGGGAATAGTTCAGGGATTGACCGAGTTCTTGCCGGTCAGCAGTTCAGCCCATCTGGCAATCTTGAAAAACATCTTAAATATTGATCTTGGGTCAGGGATTCTGTTCGATATTATTCTGCACTTAGGGACGCTCACAGCAATCTGTATTGCTTACTGGCAGGATATTTCAAAAATGGTTCAGGAAGGGATTGGAATCCTGGTGGATTGTGTAAAAAATATACAGATTTTTCTTAATAAAGAAGAGGGCAAAGCGCCCCGCTACATAAAGATCGTAAATTCTACCTATCGTAAATTTGTGATGCTGGTCTTAGTTTCCATAATTCCGACAGGCGTGATTGGATTTGCGACAAAGGAACTGGTAGAGGCAGCCGATCAGCTTCTGATCATTCCGGGAATCTGTCTGTTGATCACATCAGCACTGTTGTCCTTGTCAGAGCGGGTTCCGGAGGGAAATAAACTCCCAAAGAAGATCAGCTATACAAATGGATTTCTGATCGGTATCGTGCAGGGAATCGCGACCTTGCCGGGAATTTCCCGGTCGGGTTCGACCATTACCGCATGTATGGTCAGCGGCTTTGATAAGCGATTTGCGGTAAAGTTCTCTTTTATCATGTCGATTCCGGCAATTTTAGGTGCAGCGATCTTAGAGATCAAAGATGCATTCGGAGAGCAGATCGTGGCAAAAGAATGGATATATTACCTTGTTGGCGCAGTCGTGGCCGGAGTGGTCGGATATGCCTGTATCCGGACCATGTTGGTTCTGATCAAAAATAAGGGATTTTATATTTTTTCCGCATATTGTTTTATCGTTGGCAGTGTTACAGTAGGCGCATTTTTTATCTTATGAGATTGAGTTAAAAAGAGGTTTGGGAACATGGAAACGAAAAAGAGTACCGGAAAAAAACCGGAGCTTGTGAAAAAGAAAAAAATTTCACCGGCAAAGGAGAAGCTCGGACAAGATGCTGTCAGAAATGAAATCATCGTATGGGTGACCTTGGCAGTGTCCGTTTTTCTTCTGCTGGGTAATTTTGGATTATGCGGAAAGATTGGAGACGCCCTGACTGGAGCTTTATTTGGATGCTTTGGGTGTCTTCAATATATCGTTCCTTTTCTGCTCTTTGCAGGAATTTCATTTGGTTATATGAACAGAGAAAACAAAATCGCAGTTATCAGAGTGCTTGCGGGGGTTTTGTTTTTTTTCTTTTTTAGCGGATTTTTACAGGTCTTTGCCAAAAATCAAATGGAGCTGAATTTCCTGGAGGTATATAAATATTCCAGAGAGCACCATGCCTATGGCGGCTGTATGGGGTATCTGCTCTTAAAGCTGCTGCAGCCCTTTGGTGTTGGCGGATCGGTCGTAATCCTGCTGCTGCTGTTGGTGGTCTGTTTTGTTCTTATGACAGGATATTCTCTATTGGAGCTGTTCGAGCACAATGGAAGAAAAGCTTATGATGCTGTACGGGAAAGTTCCAAAGAGTATCGGGAGAATCGCCCAAAACGGCAGGCGGAGCAAAAAGCTAAGCGTGAGCAGCGACAGAAAAAGAGGGAAGAGATACAAAAAAAACGTAAAAAAATCCGGGCAGAGCGGGAAAGAGGAGCAGGTATTTCCTATGATACGGATTTATTAAAAGATCATCTGCCGATGGAAGAGATAGAACGTCAGGAAGCAGAAGCTCTGGAGCGGGAAGAGGCAGAAGGACTTTACCGTCTCTATGCGGATGAAGAAGCAGAATGGGAAGAAGCAGCGTCTGGCTATCCAAATGACAGCTGGGAAAGAGCGGAGGCCGGTTATTCAAATGACAGCCGGGAAAGAGCGGAGGCCGGTTATTCAAATGGCAGCCGGGAAAGAGCGGAGGCCGGTTATTCAGATAACAGACCGGGAGGGGCGATAACGAGTCGCCCGGATAACCGTCAGTCAAGAGAATCTGATGCATCAGAAAGCGCCGGAATACATAGAAGCACTTCAGTTTCAGAGCCTGGAATACAGGAGAAGGAGGGTTACATTTTCCCACCGTTCGATCTGTTAAAGCAGGGACAAGGAAAAACACAGGGAGATTCCGAGCTGCATCTGCAGGAAACAGCAATGAAGCTGAAAAAGACCTTAGAGACTTTTGGGGTTCGTGTGACGGTATCCGCTGTCACCTGTGGACCATCGGTCACCCGATATGAAATTCAGCCGGAAATGGGAGTGAAGGTCAGCCGGATCTTGGGGCTGGCGGATGATATTCAGCTCAATCTGGCAGCGAAGGATATTCGAATCGAGGCCCCGATTCCGGGAAAGGCAGCCATTGGAATCGAAATACCGAACCAGAAGAATGTCCCGGTACTGGTGCGGGATCTTCTGGAATCCAAAGAATTTCAAAATCATAAATCGAATCTTGCCTTTGCTGTAGGAAAAGACATTGCAGGAAAAATCATCGTATCGGATATTGCAAAGATGCCGCATCTGTTGATTGCCGGAGCTACCGGATCGGGAAAATCCGTTTGTATCAATGTCTTGATCATGGGGATTTTATATAAGGCTCATCCGGAAGATGTCAAAATGATCATGATCGATCCAAAGGTCGTGGAATTGAGTGTGTATAATGGGATTCCGCATCTGATGGTACCGGTCGTGACCGATCCTCAAAAGGCAGCCGCAGCATTGAATTGGGGAGTAGCGCAGATGGATGAGCGCTATCGCCTGTTTTCGGAATATGGAGCCAAGAACCTGGTTTCTTATAATAAAAAAATCGAGCAGCTCGGTGATGATATCCCAATCGAACAACGGCCGAAAAAACTGCCTCAGATTTTGATCATAGTGGATGAGCTGGCAGATTTGATGATGGTCGCCAAAGGAGATGTAGAAAAAGCCATCTGTCGTCTTACGCAGCTTGCCAGAGCAGCCGGGATTCACCTGATCATCGCGACCCAGCGGCCATCTGTCGATGTCATTACCGGTCTGATCAAAGCCAATATGCCATCAAGGATCGCGTTCTCCGTTTCTTCGAATGTAGACTCCCGGACAATTTTGGACAGCAATGGGGCAGAAAAGCTTTTGGGCAAAGGAGATATGCTGTTCTTTCCTCAGGGTTATCAGCATCCGGATCGGCTTCAGGGAGCATTTGTTTCTGAACAGGAGGTTTCCGATGTCGTCCAATATATTCTTGACAGCCATGGAAAAGCGGTATATGATGAAGAAATCGAAGGTCATCTCAATATGGAAGCAGCGAGCATTGGCAGCAGCAGTGGAGGAGCTTCCGGCGCAGAGCCGATGGATGACAGGGATGAGTATTTTGAAGATGCAGCGAGATTTGTGGTAGAAAAAGAAAATGCGACGATTGGAATGCTGCAGCGTGTCTTCCGAATCGGATTTAACCGGGCGGCCAGATTGATGGATCAACTGGCCGAGGCAGGGATTGTTGGAGAGGCAGAGGGCACGAAACCTAGAAAAGTCATGATGACGATGGAAGAACTGGAGCAGTCTTTGGAGGGAAAGAATGAAGTGTAAAGATTGCAGTACGATCATACCGGAGGGGAAAATGTTCTGCCCGCACTGCGGAAAAGAAACCTTTCTGGTCAGTGATTACAATGTGATGGATGATTGGTTAGAGAATCATATCAAGGAAAACATTCGACCAATCCACAAAGAAGAGGAAAAAAAAGAGAACCTCATCGAGGAAGAGCAGGTTTGGAATCTCCTGAAAAAGAGAAAAAAGCCATTGGCATTCCTTTCCGTGTTTGTTTTTTTTCTTGGCATGTTCTTGGGAAATGCTGTTTCACGATATCAAAATAAGCATTCATTTTCTTATAATTATCAGAAGACGATTCAGATGGTTCAGGAAAAGGATTATAGAAGAGCTCTAAAATATGTGATTCGTGCCAGTTTTTTAAACCCGGATAATATTAGTGCCCGGATTTACAAAGAAAAGATTCTTTGTGAGATGAATCGATATGAAGAGGCGGAGCTGGCATTTTCGGAATTGTCTGCTGCAGAAAAAGAAAAACGCAGTGAGGAACTGTTAAGAATCTATGAAAAAAGGGAAAAGTATGAGGAGCTTGCCCGTTTTTTGGAAAATACAAAGGAGTCCTGGTTAAAGGAGAAGTTTTCCAAATATCAGTATTCTGAGCTGTCTTTTGTACAAAAAGAAAAGGTCTACGAGAACCAGCTCAATCTCAAGCTGACAGCAACAAATGGAGGGACGATTTATTATACCCTGGATGGGAGCCGGCCCGGGATAGGCAGCAGGAAATATCGGGGCGAGATTTTGCTGGAAAAGGGACGTACTCTGGTAAGAGCTGTCTGTCAAAACGAATTTGGTGTTTTTGGAAAAGAAATATCCGGTGTATTTACTGTTGTTTCTACGATTCCAAATAAGCCGAAGGTTTTTCCGGAAAGCGGGGATTATGAAAATGGGGTTTCCATTTTCCTGGTGCTGGAGGAGGGGATGCAGGCCTATTATACCTTGGATGGCAGCACACCGACCGAGGATTCGATCCCTTATGATGGAAATATCGAAATGCCACTGGGAACTACCGTGTTTTCGGCGATTGTCGTAAACGAAGATGGAAAGAAGAGTCAGGTGGTTCAAAAAATTTATCATCGTACAAAATGATAAGAGAGGTTTCTGGCGTGACGCAGGAACCTCCCTTGTTTGTTTTACGTTTTATAAGCAGGTCAAAATATGAGAAATGTATTTTCGAATCAGGGACTCATTTTGCAAAATCTTTCCGGTGCATTCGAAGTAGGTGGTCTTATCCTTGTAATTGAGCTTAAAATAAGGTGTTATGATCTGTTTTTTCTGAGGAAGAAATCTCCCGTTTTTCTTACTGTAACAGGTCGCAGCCCTTGCTTGGGTACGAAAGTTCTTATCCACATAGAAAGCGACACTTTTATGAATGGCAGTGTCTTCTCCGGGAAGATAATAATAGTTTTTATAATCTGAAATAAAATATTTTAGTTCCCCATCATAAACAGGAATGCGAAGCTTTAGGTTGTCTCCTTCACCCTGAAAATAAAACTCACCGAAGGAGTGAGAAAGGCGTTTGGGAAGCGGAGTTAAAAGCTTGAGTGTCAGGATCGCTTCTTCCTTTATTTCTCCCTTAAGGTCTTGATAGGTATCAATATAGAAATCTGAAAAGATCCATTGTCCATGGAATATTTTCTCATAAGAAAGAATGGGAAGGATCAAAATCATATTTTTGATATCTTCAAAATTATGTGTAAGCAGCCGTGCCAGAACCGCATCTTCTTTGGAGGCTAGATAGCTCTGATAAAGAGAAATCAGTTTCTTTCCGGAGCAGGAATCCGTCCGGGGCACATCTAAGAAGACTTCGATATCTTTCTGCTTCAGGCTTGGCAGATGGAAAATTTGGCGATAGGGAGAAATCTTCTTATAAATATCAATCATCTGAAGACGGTCGATCGGACAATACAGTTGATGAAACTGACAGCGCTTTTTGAGAAAAGGCAGATCAAATCCTAGCCCGTGATACGTGATTCCGATAAAATAAGGACGGATAAATTTCAAAAACTCCTTCAGGATTTTTTTTTCTTCCGCGATATCTTTTGCGAACCATTGACGAATCTGCCAGCTGCCATCCTGAAAAAAACCACATCCAATGAGGTAAATCTGGGAAACAGAAGCAGAGAGACCTGTGGTTTCGATATCAAAAAAGATCGTTTGATGCTGGTATGTAAAATCACTGATGGAAAAAGAAGGAGAAAGAACAACTTCATTTGTTTTTGTCAACATGAACGAAACCTCACCTTGATTGTATTGTGTTACGTTAATTATGGAAAATGCATGAACAAAACGGCAGGCCATTTCGTTCATGAGTATATTCCATGCGCTTATTTTATTTTACGCATTTTTAAGGATTTGTCAAATGGAGAGAAGTTCTAGGAGCTTTTTTAACAGGAGAGGAGAAGCCGTGCTTTCCAACAGACAGCCCACAAGAACAAAGAAAAAAGAAAGCACAGCCGGCAGGAGAAAAAGGATTCCAATCGAATGGGAAGCGATGCTCTTTTTTTTCTCATGAAACCAACAGGAAAGAAGAGCAAAGGAAAAAAAGTAGAAGGGAACGTGGGGCAGCAGCATGCCAAAAAACAAAAGAGAACCGACCAGGCTGAATTTAAAACAGCAAAAGGAGGAAAGAAATCCATAAGAAAATCCGAACCAGCCGGCAAAAAGGGCATAGAAAAAATGCTTTAGCCTGGTGCATCCAAGAAAAAGCAAAACCAGAAGCATCGACATACGAAGCTTAAGAAGATAGGGAAAGAGGGAAGTAAAGGGAAGGGATATTTCCTTAAAGTGAGACAAGGCAATATCGCTGAAAAAAATAAAATCATTTAAATATCTTCGACCGATCAAATGGAACAGGAGAATCCCAAGAAGGAAGCTGAATCCAAAAAAAAGGAGGAGTTTTTTGGAAAAAGAAATGGTTATCAGTTGTCGGAAAGGATGGGATCGTCGCTTGCTCATGAAAAATCTCCTGTTCTGTTTGACCTGTTTTCTACGGTTTACCGTACAGTATATGTGAAGAACAGGAGAGATATGCGTTTATTGACCGTTAGCAGGAAAGAACCGTATGAAAAAAAGAGAGAAGGATCTCTCTGGTCTCTTGCTGTTGCCGGCTGCGGTCGATGGATGCTTGTCCGTCTCCGGTCTGATTCCCATAGGAGCCAAAAAAAGAATGATTGCCACCAACGATTTCCTTCAGTGTGGTATTCTGAGAAAAACGATCCTGATAAAAAAAGATTCGTTCTTTTTTTACAATTTGGTCGGAGTCGCCGTAGACAAGAAGCATAGGAAGCTCTGTCTGACTAAAATCCTGAATGGAATACGAGCCTAGGAGGAACAGACCGCAAATCGCCCGGTTCGAAAGATGCGCAGATACATATCGGGCCGCGGTACTGCCTCCAAGAGAGTGACCGCCAAGGAACCAGTGGGAAAGATCCGGAAACAAGGGAAAAATCTCATCTGGACGATTGACGCCGCGGTTCGCCAAATCCTCCGGCATGCGAAGAAGGCAAACTGTATATCCGGCGTTTGCCAGCGGACCGATCAAAAGAGAATAAGAAGAGAAGACGACTTTGGCGCCCGGATAAAAAATTACCCCTGTCCCATTTGAAATTTTTGGATAAAAAAGAATAAGATCTTCCCGCTCTTCCATGCGGATGCCATCTTGTGACGCAAGATATTCAAAAACCTCGGGAAGGGGTTCATAGGATGTTTGTAAAAAGAGCTTTTTTGCTTTTAACATAGAGATTTCCTTTCGTTAACGAGTATAATATCATGATGTCGGGGTCAAAAGTGCCATGCGATGAAATCGCATGTGCACTTTGCACGAAGATTTGGAGGGACAAGCGAGCTTGTCCACGCAAATTTTTGTGCAAAGGTCACAAGGTGTGAAGCACCTTGTGAC
>CADBUD010000180.1 GCA_902797785.1 uncultured Lachnospiraceae bacterium | reverse complement strand
GTCGGGAAGCTCCTTTCAGGGGCTCTCTTTGAAGGCTTCAGCGAAGGAAGCGCAGGAGACAGATGTGGATTTTGTTGATGAAGCTGAGGTTTTGGCGGATTTGGCTGATGGTGAGGAGGGTCCGGCGGAGGATTTGGCTGATGCCGCTGAGAGCCCGGCGGAGGATTTGGCTGATGCCGCTGAGAGCCCGGTGGAGGATTTGGCTGATGATAAGATTGAAGAGACACCAGAGGTCTTGAACACGAAGCCGATTGAGTCAGCAGACGAAGCATCGCTTTTGGATGTGTCAGATGGATATGTGCGGATCATGCAGCAGTTGCCCGATGGGACACAAAAAGAGGTCAAAGATGGTGATACTGTATATATGGATGTAAGTGAGGTTTCTGATTTCATATTACATGGATATGACAGTAATGGAAATATCATTCAGAACACAGGATTAGTAGAGTATAGCGCTATTTCACCTAATACATCGACAGGGACACTTCCTTCTTTTATCAATACAGATGCAGAAAATGAGGGATCTTATGTTGCTAGTTATTCAGATGGCTCTGGTCTGCTTCATTTGGTCATGTCATCTTCAGCTCCAGGTTCAGCAGCAGCTAAGACAGGTAAAATTCGTATTATTTATGGAACAAGTGTCAGCAGAGAGTTTACCATCGTCGTATGCGTTCCTGCAAAGGAATTGAAAATCAGTGGGACAGATGGAGCACCTGCAAATCACTCATATTCTTTTTCTGTCACACAAAATCCGGGGAATGCAGATGATATTCCGGTATGGAGTGTACTGGAAAAGCAGAGTAACGGTTCCTATAAAACTGCCTCTACAGATGTTGCCAAGATTTCACAGGATGGAATCCTGACGACATATGCTCCGGCGAATCTTCGGATTCATGTGGATCTGGTTTCAAAGGGATTAGAAAATCCAAGAAGTGTATCAGCGGACAAGGATGTTCTTATTTATAAGCATTACCCGGCAACGACCTTTAATTTTACAGAAAGTTCTTATTTTATTGAGCCGGGAGGAGTATTAGATCTTCGACAAATGCTAACAGTAAAATCGGCAGATGGGCACGATTCAACAGATGTACTTACGTGGGCGACCAGCAACAAAAATATTGCGGATGTAAATGAAAATGGATTTGTTACAGCGAGTGCAAGAGGAACTGTTACGATTACAGTTTATGCTGAGGATAAGACAATTTATCAATCCTGCCAGGTAACAGTAATGACACCTGCCACATCTATTGTGTTTGATTCTCCATCATATACGCTTCGGTTAGGGCAGTCCAGAACAGTAACAGCTATCGAAAATCCGACCTCTGCAAATGACAGACTGGTCTGGAGTGTATCACCGGAAAATATCGTTTCGGTGGAGCCGGACGAGGTAGATGAAGATGGTCTGACAAATAAACAAACAGCTGTGATTAAGGCGTTGAAAGAGGGAACCTGTGTACTTACAGCGACCTCAAGGGCAAATAATACTGTAAAATATACAGCACAGATCAATGTTAATCCAAAACTCAAGGCAAATGGAATTGAGATTATTATGGATGGAAATAATGTTGATGCCGGCACAGCAAAGGTATATCAGAATAGAACAATTACTTTTTCTGCTAATCTTACCTCTGAAGGAACAACAGAAAATCCGGATGGAGACATTGAGTGGGATGTAAAAAATAATGATGGCGATTTGGTCGTTACCAATGTTGATAAAAAAAATAATAATTACTTGATTACAGGAAATTTAAAGGGTACCGTAACGGTATATGCTTATGCCAAGGATAATCATGAAATTTTTTCATATTGTGATGTAGATGTCTTGGAAGCAGCTACAAATGTTTCCTTGTCACAGAGTAATTTTTCCATGTATTATAAAGAGAGCAACGGATATCAGCTTACGGCGACAATGGGAACCGCGCAGGAAAATATTCCGGCAGATGAAACAATTAGCTGGTCTTCTACCAATGCAGCAGCGGCTACTGTGGATAAAGATGGATGGGTGAAACCGCAAAGTGCCGGCACGACAAAAATTGTTGCAACAACAACAAATGGTTTGACAGCATCGTGTAATGTAGAGGTTATTGTACCAAGTGAGATATCTCTTTCTGAACATACGAAAGAAATACAGTTTAATTCGAATTCAGAGAGTCTTTCTGCAAGCATTAAAACTCAGGGAAAAACAGCAAATAATACGTTGATTCATTGGAAATCATCGAATCCGGAGGTTATTTCTGTAGAAGAGATGGCTTACAACTGCCAACTGATACCAAAATCGATTGGGAAAACCACGATTACAGCAACGATAGGAAGTCAGTCAGACAGTTGTGAGGTTATTGTATATACAAATATGGATTCAGTTACCATTGAAGAGATTCCGGATCAGATTTATCTTCCAGATGGGGAACTGATCAAGCCGACACCGAGAGTAGAATTTAACAATAAAGAACTGATCAGCAATATAGAAAATGCAGATTCCCATGATTATGAAATTGTATATCCATATACATCAAATGTGGCGAATGTGGGGACATATACGATTAAGTTTGTAGGAGATGGAGTTTATTATAGAGGCTCTAAGGATCGGCAGTTCAAAATTGTTCAAAAGGATATTTCAGAGAGTGATATTGCAGATCCGATTAAATTCTCGAATCATATATATGACGGCAATCCTTGGAATCCTGATACGAGTATATATTATGGAGATATGAAACTGGTAAAAGATAAGGATTATAGATTGTCATATAAAAATAACACAAATGCCGGTACAGCAGAAGTGACGATAAGTGGAGATGGAAATTTTAAAGGGACAGTGGAATGCACATTTAAGATTGATCCATTAGACGCAAATGAGCTTATTTTTCAGGATTTTCCGGAACAGACTTACAATGGGGTAGAATTGACTCCAGTTGTTAGTGTACAGAAAAAGGACAGAGATGATAGAGTTTCCCAGGTTTCAAATACATCAAATGAAACATGCTATCAGCTGAGATATGACTCCAATATTAACGCAGGAACAGGTCATGCAATTTATACATTCCAGGGAAATTATACGGGAACGGTTACGAAAGATTTTACGATTCTTCCAAAACAAATTAATAATGGAGTAAACGTGGCAATGGATGGAAGCTTCCTTTATACGGGAAATGAGATTCGTCCGGAAAAGCGCCTTGATTTTAAAACAAATAACAAAGAAATTGTTTTAGAGGAAGGAAAAGATTTTGATTGTTCCTACACGGATAATATTAATGTTGGAAATAATGCAAAGGTTACGATAACAGGTAAGGGAAATTATACAAATTCTATTGAAAGAACTTATAGTATCCGTCAAAGAGATCTCAGCGATGAGGCAATAGAAGTAAAGGATTTGCATTCAGAATATTATTTTACCAGTTCCCGGGTGATACCGGAGCTCAGCATTGTGAATACTTTGATGCCAAAAGGAACAGGGACATTATTGGAAGGCAGGGATTATACCATCACGTATGAAAATAATGTTAACCTGACAACAGCAGCGTCACCGGCAACATATAAGATACAAGGAATAGGAAATTATACCGGAACATATACGGGAAGTTTTAGTATTGTACAAAAACAAGGAATTGTTGCCGCAAATTCTCTTAAAATTACGGATAAGAGTGGGAAGGTAGTACAGGATACGGTATATGTAGATACTGGAGAAACATCAGAATATTCCGTAGAAATCACAGAAGCATCCAGTACGGACATTATCCGTTTGGATTCCAAGGGGACTTCTGCTTCAGAGGTATCTATGGATTTTCCGGCCGGAGGAGATGGAAAAAAAGCAACGCTTAAGGTTTCCGGACGAGGAGTAGGAACGGACACGGTTATTTTGACGACACAGGGTGGAAAATATACGAAGACATTAAAAATTGTGGTATATTGCCCGGCGACAGGAATTGCAATCAGAGAAAATAATACAGATATTACAAGTATAGGAACAACATTAATTGCGAGCCATACCACACAGCTTTCAGCAGCTTTATCCCCGTCGAACTCTACAGATGTAATAAAATGGAGCGTTAGTGATACAAAGATAGCAACGATTAGTGACGAGGGAGTTTTACGTGGTGTTTCTCCTGGACCAGTTCTTGTAACAGCAACGGTTATGCCTACAGAAAATTCACAACGAGGATTAAGCATCAGTACCTTGGTTACGATCAATAAAAACAAACCAATTGAAAGTTTGATCTTAAACAAGACCTCCTTAAAATTGAATATAAATGATTCTGAGACATTAACAAATACAAGAATACCAGAGGATGCCACAGAGTATTATACATGGAGCAGCAGCGATACAAATATTGCAACTGTTGATGAAACCGGAAAGGTTCAGGCAGTTGCGAAGGGAACGGCAACGATTAGTGTAAAAGGAGAAGATGATAGAGTACTGGCAAAGTGTAAAGTAACCGTAGAATCTCCGACCAGTACAATAGAGCTAGACAGACAACAGTATACAGTTCGCAAAGGAACGACGTTTGTTTTGAAAGCTACAGAGTCACCAGATACTTCATCGGAGGCATTGACATGGACTTCTAGCAATTCAAATGTTGTGAAGGTCGTTAGTATGAGCAATCCAATAGAATCCAATATAAAAACGGCTAAATTTACAGCATTGAAAAAGGGAACAGTTACTTTGACGGCAACAACACAACGAGAGAATGGAAACCAAGTAATAGCAACTTGTACGGTTACAGTTGTACTAAAGGCAGCGACGCCGGCTCAGGTCAAGATTTCAAAAGCAAAAAATTCGTCCGCAGGAAAGGTTGCGCTCTCTTGGAAAAAGACGGCCAATGCAAAAGGTTATCAAATATGGATTGCAACCAATAAAAAGTTCACAAAGGGAAAGAAAAAATATACCGTAAAAGGAAAAGTAAAATATACGGTTTCCAAGTTAAAGAAAAAGACAACATACTTTTTTAAAGTACGTGCATACAATCAGGACAAAGCAGGAATCGTATATGGATCTTGGAGTAAAGTGAAAAAAGTAAAAATCAAGAAATAAACTGGAAGTAACCAGAAATAATTAGGTGTAAAGGGTAAAAGCAGTTTTGGAATTGTTTTTACCCTTTTCTTAGTTTATTTGAAGAAAAATTTTGAAAGGAAAAAATGCTTCAGCACGATTTTGAACCAGTATATAATAAAGAAAGCAAAATATTGATTTTAGGAACATTTCCTTCCGTAAAGTCC
>CADBUD010000179.1 GCA_902797785.1 uncultured Lachnospiraceae bacterium | reverse complement strand
TGCCCCGGATTTTCATACTCTGTACGCCTACGGTGTGCAAAAAACGCATGAAAATGCCTTGCGGGATAGTGGCTGTGAATAGTAACTTCACTTCAACCTGCGTATCAGAGACAGGTATTTTACGTCAAAAAAGAGCCGTTACGATAAAATAACTTATCGCAACAGCCCCTTTTTTGGATATCAATCCTTCAATTTCCGTTTTTCAGTCATGTTTTATGCCCCAGCCCCGGATTTTGGTCGCCAAAAGTGACATTTCCTTTGTAAAATCCGCGTATATCATTTTATACCGGGTAGCTTCCGCTTTCTTTATCTGCGACAGACGGATCCACCTTGGTCTGCTGCGCCTGACGATATTTGAAGAAATCTACAGCCACCTGTGGGAACAGTGCATAGGAAAGTACATCTTCATCCTGCTGCTTCCATTCTGCCATTTCCGCCTGAATCTTATCCAACTCTGGAGCAAGATTATCTGCCGGACGACAGGTAATCTGTTTTTCATTGCCGATACATTTCTTAACAACATCCTTGTTGAACTCTTTAACGGTCTTTCCATATTCTCCGCGAAGAACTGCTTTAGTCTCTTTGGTCGCCATTTTATATCGCTCGCCCATCAGAACATTGAATACAGCCTGAGTACCAACAATCTGGCTGGAAGGCGTAACCAAAGGCGGTTCTCCAAGATCTTTTCGTACTCTTGGGATTTCTTCAAGCACCTCTTCATATTTATCAGAAGCATTCTGCTCTGCAAGCTGGGAAACCATGTTGCTGAGCATTCCACCCGGTACCTGGTACAGAAGGGTTTTGATATTTACTCCGAGAACCTTTGGATTTAATAAACCGCTTGCCAAACATTCTTCACGATACGGGCGGAAGTAATCTGCGATTTCTGCAAGAATCTTCTGATCAAGGCCGGTATCAAATGGAGTACCTTTAAAGGTCTCGACCATAACCTCTGTTGCCGGCTGGCTCGTTCCCATGGAGAACGGAGAAATCGCAGTATCGATGATGTCACACCCTGCCTCTACCGCCTTTAAGTAGGTCATGGAGGCAACTCCGCTGGTATAATGAGTATGAAGGTCAATCGGGATATTGCAGGCAGATTTTAAGTTCTTTACCAGTTTTTCTGCCTCATATGGCACCAGAAGCCCCGCCATATCTTTGATACAAAGAGAATCTGCACCCATCGATTCGATTTCTCTTGCCATCTTCATCCAGTATTCTTCTGTGTAGGCATCTCCCAGGGTGTAGGAAAGAGCAACCTGCGCATGTCCTTTCTCTTTTTTTGCCGCCTTAACTGCTGTTTCGAGATTCCGGATATCGTTTAAGCAGTCAAAGATTCGGATAATATCAATTCCGTTAGCAATAGATTTCTGAACAAAATACTCTACGACATCATCTGCATAGTGACGGTATCCTAAGATATTCTGTCCACGAAACAGCATCTGAAGCTTAGTATTTTTGAATCCATTCCTGAGTTTTCTAAGACGCTCCCATGGATCTTCTTTCAAGAAACGAAGGGACGCATCAAAGGTAGCACCACCCCAGCACTCTACTGCATGATATCCGACCTTATCCATCGTTTCAATGATTGGAAGCATTTTTTCTGTTGGCATTCTCGTAGCGATCAGGGACTGATGCGCATCACGAAGAATGGTCTCCAAAATCTTTACCGGTTTTTTTTCTGCATTCTTTTTTTCCGGCTTATCTGTATTTTTTGCCATTTCTATATCCTCCTGATTTCCGTTTTGCATCCTTAAAACAACGCTCCTCTTCCAAAGGGATGCAACTTTCTTACCTATCCCAGAATCATCAGCGTTGTCTTCCGGATGCTGTTTATATTCACGTTTCCTATATCAATTTAAACTCCAATTCCAAAGATAGCCATAAAGGTACCAGCCGCAACTGCTGTACCGATTACACCGGCTACGTTTGGTCCCATTGCATGCATCAACAGGAAATTCGTAGGATCTGCTTCTGCACCTACCTTCTGAGATACACGCGCTGCCATTGGTACCGCAGATACTCCGGCGGAACCAATCAATGGATTGATCTTTCCTTTGGTAATGACACAGAGAAGCTTTCCAAACAAAACTCCACCCATCGTACCAAAAGCGAATGCCACCAGACCAAGTACCACGATTTTTAAGGTATCAATATTTAAAAATGCCTCTGCGCTCGTCGTAGCACCTACAGATGTTCCAAGAAGGATAACAACGATGTACATCAATGCGTTAGATGCTGTCTCCATCAACTGGCGAACGACACCGGACTCACGGAACAGGTTTCCAAGCATCAGCATACCTACCAATGGTGCTGTGGTCGGAAGAATCATACATACCACAATGGTAACTACAACCGGGAACAGGATTTTTTCTAATTTGGTCACGGTCCGAAGCTGCTGCATTTTGATCTTCCGCTCTTTTTCTGTCGTAAATAATTTCATAATTGGTGGCTGAATGATTGGAACCAGTGACATATAAGAATATGCTGCCACGGCAATCGGTCCCATCAAAGCCGTCTGTCCCAGTTTTCCGGCAAGGAAAATTGAGGTCGGACCATCTGCACCTCCAATGATGGAAATCGCTGCTGCTGCTTTTCCATTAAATCCCATAAAGATTGCCAGGAAATATGCCAGATAGATTCCAAGCTGTGCTGCAGCTCCCATCAGGAAGCTGATCGGATTTGCAATCAATGGACCGAAATCCGTCATTGCTCCGACTCCCAGGAAAATCAGGGATGGAAGGATGGACCACTCATCCATCAAATAGAAATAATGCAGCAGACCGCCCACTCCATTTGACGACTCTTCAATCGACATCATAATGTCAGGATAGATATTCACTAAGAGCATACCAAAGGAAATCGGAACCAGCAAAAGCGGCTCAAATCCTTTTGCAACTGCCAAATATAAAAATACCAGTGCGACAACGATCATGATGTAATTTCCATAGGTCAGGTTGAAGAAAGCGCTCTGATGAATCAGATTCGACATTGTATTAATAATATAATCCATTTTTAACCTCCAGTTTCTTAACCAAAGCTTTTATGAGGTAAGAATCCCGCTGGATTCTTCTGTTCATCAAAAGCGTATCTTAGTTTAAGGTAGCCAGCAGTCCGCCTGCCTCTACAGCATCTCCAACAGCTACATCGATGCTTGCAACAGTTCCGTCCTGTGGTGCAACAACTGGAATCTCCATTTTCATTGCTTCAATAATAATAACCGGATCTCCACTCTTAACTGCCTGTCCTACACTTGCCTCGATTTTGAATACTTTACCTGCTGCTCCAGCTTCTACACGAACAGAACCTGCGCCGCCCGCTGCCTTTTTCGCAGCAGGAGCTGCCTTTGGAGCTGCCTTTTTCACTGGCTTCGGTGCAGAAACAGCTGCTCCCCCGCCTGCTCCCTCTTCTACCGTAACATCATATGCTGTCCCATTTACAGTAATTGTATAATTTTTCATTTTTATTATCCTCCTAATAACTTTTCCTCAAAATTTGAATTATTATCTTTTGCCCCGGGGCATTATCTTTTTCTCTTTTTAATCGAACGAACGACAAATCCATCGGCTGAAGTTCCTTCGTATGCAGCAATTGCTGCGGATATGACAGCTACAAGCTCTAAATCGTCCTCTTCCTCTTCTACTGCCACAGGCTCTGCAGCAGGTGCTGCCGGTGCAGGAACATTGGCCGGTTCCTTCTTTTTCTTCATGGAAGGATCCAGAACAGATACAAACTTGAAGCAGGAAATCAATAAGGACATTACGACCAACATGATGAACACGGTACCAAGTCCCATGATCGTATTCATTCCGGCATCTGACATCTTTTCTGCCATTGTCTGAATCTTGTCGAAGCTGATTGAATCATAGCTCATGTCGGCAGAGTTATAATTTACCACCAGCTCGGCGGAAGACTTTTCAAAAATCACCGTCGAAACAACAGAAATCGTGCCACTCTTTTCTGTTACCGTAGTGTCTCCCATTCCTTTAAATTTACCAACTTCGTCTTTCATCGCATCCCATGCATCTACCAATGTCTGGATGGCATCGTTCGGACTCTGCTGCAGCGACTGGGTAATCATTTCTTCCTGTGTCACAAGGGTATTCACAAGGCTTTCCGATGCTGACTCATAATCTGATACGGCAAAGCCATTAATCTTTTCCTCATCAGATGCTGCGTCCTCTGCGGTCACCGACGCATCAGCTGTCTCTGCCGGTGCAGAAGAATCATCCACGACTACTTCTGCTTCCTCTGCTGCCACGACATTTGACACATATGCACCGGCCGGCATCACAAAAGTCAATCCCATGGATAAGCATACTGCTAACGCTAATTTTTTCATTATCGAACCACCTCTCTAAACCGCACCATGTTTTTTCGCTGTACGGCTCTCTCTCTTTGAAAATAACATTTCAAATGCACCAATAGCATATTTTCTGGTATCCGGCGCTTCAATAATGTTGTCCACATATCCTCTCGAAGCAGCGGACTGTGCACTATCCTGAAGCTTTTCATACTCTGCTGCTTTCTGATTGATGACATCAGATTTTTCTCCCTCATACATGATCTTTGCTGCCAGGGAAGCATCCATCATTCCAATTTGGGCATCCGGCCATGCAAACACCATATCTGCTCCTAAAGCTTTGCTGTTCATTACGTTGTAGGCGCTTCCAAAAGCCTGTCCAATGATAATATTTACCTTTGGAACAGAAGCGTTTGCAAAGGCATAGGTCAGCTTTCCTGCTGCTTTTGCGATATTCTTTTCGGAACATTTGCTTGCCTTATATCCTTTAACATTTGTCAGGGTAAGTACCGGAATCTCAAAAGCATCACAGAAGCTTACGAAATCTGCTGCCTTTTTACATCCTTTAACTGTAAGGACAGGATCAAAGCTGTCCGTCTTGTTGTTTTCATCATCATATACTTCGGTACGGTTCGCTACGGCACCGATGGTCATTCCATTTAATTTCAGGAATCCTGTGACCATTTCCTTGGCATATGCAGATTTGATTTCAAAGAATGCATTATCATCCGCGATATCTGAAAGTGCGATCGAGGTATCCCCTGCTGCATTGGCAATATCCGGACATAACCGGTTCAGATCATCTGTCACATCCTCAGAAGCATTATAATCCTCAAAATTTCCCGGAAGATAGGTAATCAGCTCACGCATCTTTTCAAAGATCGTCTCTTCATCTCCAATGACATCTGCAAGGCCGGACTCTTCACTTTGGAATACTGCGTCTGCGGTATTGCACTTTTCAGTAGAATTTCCATCGATCGCGTTTGGAGAATTTACAAAGAGCTTTCCATTTTTTTCCTCCATGAAAGTAAAATCTGTCAGTGCCGGGAACAGGGCAAGTCCACCGCCGCAGCTGCCAAAAATACCTGTAATCTGTGGAATCACTCCGGATGCCTCCGTCTGTTTCTTATAAATCTCACCAAATGCATTTAATGCATCGGTAGCCTCCTGCAGACGAAGACCGGCACAGTCAATCAGCCCAATGATCGGCGCTCCCATTTTAATCGCCATATCATAGAGCCTTACGATTTTTTTTGCGTGCATCTCTCCGATGGAGCCATGTAATACGGAAGCATCCTGACTGTATACATATACCAGATTTCCATCAATGACACCATATCCAGTAATGACACCATCTGCCGGAGTCTCCTTTGTCTGCATGTCAAAATCTGTCGCTCTGGCCTTCACCAGCGCGCCAATTTCAACAAAACTGTTCTCATCAAGCAGGGACTCGATTCTCCTGCCTGCTGAGCTTTGTGCTGCGTTACTCATTTTTCAGACCTCCATTTTTCTATTTAATAAATTTATTACAAAATTTCTGCCGATTATATTTTAACAGCAGAACTGATAAATATCAAGTATTTTCTACACTGTTCTTTGACAAATTTTCGTTACTATTCACAGCTCTGCTGTTCATAGCAACAAAATGCACACAAATACTCCCTCTGGTCGTATTTGGCGCACTGCTACCCCGGATTTTCAAGCAAAATGCGCTTGAAAATACCTTGCGGGATAACGGC
>CADBUD010000178.1 GCA_902797785.1 uncultured Lachnospiraceae bacterium | reverse complement strand
TTAAATTTTTTAAATAAAACTCTGGTTCCTCTTGATTGCTCCAACATTTCCTTTGTAATATACCTTCCATCTGGCACACCGATTTCCCGTCTGATCCATTCGCCAATAATTGCATTACTTTCCGGTGTTTCTAATGCCTTTCCATCAGCTTGTGCCCGTCGCATATAAAATGCTCCATAGTCCTTCGTGACAACTTTAAATACAGGATATGTACCCTCATTATCTACTTCCGGGAAAAAATCATTTTTTCTATCTGCTGTATTATATGGTATATATGCCTGATTTCTGTTCCGTTTATATCCGTTTTTCCTTATTCCCCAATTCACTCCGGATCCATAGCCTGTATCCTTTCCATCTGCCTTCAACAAGGATACACTCAGACAATCAACTGGCTGGGTATTTTGAAAATCATTCCATGACAAATTTTCTAGATTGTCAGCATCAATGTCATCTTCTATATTTCTTTTCGATGTAAAAGTCAGTCTGTTCTTTATTTCAGGACTAAGACAATCTATGGAATCTTTTAAAAGTTCATTGTAATATCGAAGAGCTTCCTTTGCATTACACTCATCCATACATTCCCGCCGTATTTTGAAGGCATTCATGGTATAGTTCACTGAACCACAATACGCAATCATGCTTTTATTGCCTTTGCACCATACATACACTTTCGAGTGAACCTGCTTTCCCTCAACGATATATCTACATGTGATTTTTGGCATCCCGGAAACACTATTCAACCGTTCCATCAACTGACAAAGTTTTTTATGCTTTTTCTCCGTAAGTCCAGCCCCCTTTGTCATTCCTAAAATAATATCTACTTTCATTTTAGGAACATATTTTTGTTTTTTCCCATCAAACAGCTGGATTAAATGGCTTGAAATTCGTTCCACATCCGTAAAAGCTGTAATGATTTTTAAATGATTACATGCTAATCCCTCTTTTTTTGCCGGTTCAAACAGTATCTTTTCCTCAAAATTATCCGTAAACATTTTTACTCCTTTATACTTGCCGGCATCCACTCATAATCTATACCGGCAAAAGTTTTCAAAATCGCCTCAAATATTATCCTTGCACCTTCGGGTGGAACAGCCATTCCAATCTGTTTTCTGACTGACTCCTTAGACCCCTCAAAAACATAACTGTCTGGGAATGTCTGCAGTCTCGCCCTTTCCCTGTTTGTCAATGCTCTGGGTTCACTATAATGATAAATATGTGTCCCTCCACCTCCAGAGCCGGTAACTGTATATGCCGGTTTACTTGGATCAAGTCTTTTATATATCTGACTGATTTTTGCTCCCTTTACATGGAGCTGCAAATGCTCTGGTATATCTGCTGTAAATGCATTTTGTCCTGGTTTAATATAAGAAAGCCTTTCCACAACTGTAGCAGATTGCTTTGTTAGTTCGTTATTAGGTGCATCTTTCGGAATCGGCGGCTGTTCAATAGCTGTTTTGCATGAAGTATCTATGTCTCTATAGGGTTTTGTGCTTGGAATACGAAACTCATATGGTAATCTGTCTTTTATTCCAACGATGATCATTCTGTGCCTGGCCTGGGGAACACCATATTCCTCAAATTTATAGAGATTTGGATAGATACGATAGCCAGCTTCCTTCAAGTCCTCTTGTATTTTTTCAAATGCTTTTCCATCATTTGCACTTCTTAATCCACCAACATTTTCAGCTAAAAACCATTGGGGTTCATACTCTTTTAATACTTTAACGCCATATGTATATAGCGGTCCAAAAGTACCTTCAAAACCCTTTTGCTCACCAACTACTGAAAAATCGTTACAAGGAAATCCAAAAACGAGTGCATCTATTTTCCCCAATTTTTCTATTTCCAATTTTCTAACATCTTTATGAATAACGCTCTCCTCATCATCTGGACATATATTTCTAATATAAGTCCTGCATGTATCTAAATCATAGTCATTCGCCCATTTGTGAACAATCTTATAATTTGAATCTTCTATTTTAGCAGTTGTCGCCGCATATGCCAGTCCACCGGGACCACAGAATAGTTCGCCCAATTGAAATTGTTTTATTTCCTGTGTTTTCATCACACTTTTTCTCCATTCGTTAATACAAAATTTCGTTCAAAGCCAACCCCTACTGCATCTGCAATAGAATTAAGATCATCAATGGTAAAACTCCCTCTTTTCATCTTTGCATTAAAACTTTGTGGGGATTTTCCCAAACGCCTTGCTAATTCCGCTTCGCTCATGTTGCATCGTACACATAAAACCTTGATCTGTTCTGAAAT
>CADBUD010000177.1 GCA_902797785.1 uncultured Lachnospiraceae bacterium | reverse complement strand
TTCTGCTTCCCCGGGTCTTCATACAAAAATGCATGAAAATACCGTGCGGGATCGTGGCTGTGAATAGTAACATTTTTTCCTATATCGGCGGAACAAAAATGTAGGAGATAACTGTACTACCTCCTACATTTTCATTGGTTATGTTGCTCTGATTACCTAAACAGGCAAATTAATTAAATTTAACTAATTTTATTTATCTTTTGGGGCTTATGCCTTTACGACTTTTCCTCTGAAGCCCGCTTTCTTGAAGGTCTTCTGAAGCTTCTTTAACTGTTTTGCGGTTGTAGATTTGTTGACTACAATCTTCATCTTTTTGGTACTTAAGCCCTTGAACGCACCTTTTTTCACCGTGATGTTCTTAGAAATATTGATGCGGATCTTCTTCAGCTTTTTCGCACCGGTAAAAGCCTTTTTGTTGATTCTCTTGATGGTGGCCGGAAGAATGATCGTGGTCGCTTTTTTACACTTTTTGAATGCATTTCCATTGATGACTGTTACCGTGTAAGCCACTTTTTTGTAAGTAATCTTCTTTCCGATCTTTACAGTCTTTTTGGAGGCACTTTTTGGTGTAGCAGTAATGACAGCGGTACCGTTTTTCTTAACATTTGCGGTAACAGTATCTGTACCCTTTACTACGGTCGGTGTGACGTTGTTCTTTGTCACAGGTGTTTTTCCCTCTACCGGACTGCTTGTTGCTGCGTTTACTGTTCCGGCAGAAGATAAGGTAAGTGCTCCAATCAAGGCATATGCCAAAAGCTTTTCCCTGTTCCTCAAGTCGTCCCCCCTCCTTTCTTCGTTTTTTATTTATAAGTAAGCCTTTCACCTACGGTATGAAAATTTCGCGCCAGCGTACTGTCGCGTCAGTCCATACAATAGATATATCGGCAGACTTATCGAAAAGTTTTAGTTTTTCCCGCCATAATAGTAATAATCACTGTATTCCCCATATTTTCCATATTCCCCATATCCGCCGTATTTCCCGTATCCATACTTCCCATAGTATTTCCCATATCTTCCATATCTGCCATAGTATCTTCCACCATACTTCTTGTAATAATAACCGCCTCTTGCTCCCTCTACGCGGTTCAGTACAATCCCAAGCAGCGGACAGCCGGCACGCTCTAACTGGCGGATGGAATTTTTTACCATCGTCCTTGAGGTCACTCCGCCCCGCACTACCAGGATAGCGCCATCGCAAAGATTTCCAATTCGCTCTCCATCCGAAACCTGATTTAACGGCGGAGAATCTACAAATACATACCGGTATTGCTTTGCCAGCTCCTCCAACATCTCCTGGAACCGGCTGCTGTCCAAAAGGAGCGACGGATTGACGACATTGTCGATATTGGGAAGCAGATCTCCGTTTTCCAGCTCTGTATGAAGAATCGCGTCTTCCAAAAAGCAATCATTTGCCAAAAAACCGGAAGTTCCCAGAATTTTTCCTTTCCCTTCGAGCTTGATATCGTATTTGTCTGCCATAACGGATTTTCTCATATCCGCATCGACTAGAACCGAAGAAACTCCCGCCTGTGCCATCTGATGCCAAAGCTGCATTGTCACAAAGCTTTTTCCCTCATTCGGCATCGTACTGATTACCATGATCTTTCGAATATCATTTCCCAAAAAGCTGATATTGATTCGAAGGCGATTCAACGCCTCTTCGATCGAATACGGGAGCTCCGGCATATTTCCAATGGTAACTCGGTTTTTCATGCCTTCGTACCCTCCTTTTTCGTTTTTTCCTCTTCTGAATCTGATTTCTTTGAGGACTTACGTTTTCGTTTCTTTTCCTGACGTTTTCGTTTCCGGATTTCTTCCTCTGCCTTATCCGAAATGCCAGCCATTTCACCCTCCGGAATGATGGTCAGCGGCATGATACCGAACGCTTTTTCTACTTCATCCGCGGAGTTTAAGGTATCATCTGTCAAATAGATGATGGTCAGAACAGCTCCTACCGCAAGCATTGCCACTAAAGCTCCAATGGTCGTATTCTTAGCAAGATTCGGAGAGCTTTTATGCTTAGGAACAATCGCATCCTCCGCAATATTCGGTTTGTTGGTATCCATCAGCTTAGGAAGCTTGGACACAGCCTTTCTGGCTAAAGCATTTGCAATTTCACAGGCCTCCTCCGGATCTGTACTCTCCACAGAAATCGTCAGGATACGGGTATCGGATAAGGTCCCGATCGTCGTCATCCCCAACAGCTGCTCATAGGTATAAGGGTATTTGTACTCCCGGATGATTTCCTCATAAATCGGGCGAATCTTTAGCAACTCTACATAATCCTTTGACAGGGAAGTACCGATGTTCAAATCCGTTAAGTCCACAACGGAATTATTCGATGACGACACCATGTAGACCTTCGATGTCGCTGTATATTTTGGGGTGATAAAGAAATAGGTAAATCCCCCTACCACTATGGCTCCGATCAGAAAAGCTGCCAGCAAAATCAGCCATTTACTGCGATAATAAAACAAAAGCTCCATTAAATCAATTTCTATTTCATCATCCTTTTCTACGATCTGAACGCCCTCTGTCTGCTGATTCATTCTCATTTTCCTCTCTATTTTTCTTATGGTTATAGAATCACTTCTTCTTTGCCGGCTCAAGCTGATACAGCTCTGTCAATACCTGAAGAATCGTTTCGTCCTCCACATAATACTCCACATGCTCTACTCCGTCTCCTAAGGTATCCCCTATTTTTGCCGTCCCCTCCAAATCAAAGAAGCCTCTCGATGTCCCCTCAGAAATCTCTTTTGCAATCCTTGAAAATACTTTTCCTGAGATGTCGGTCACTGCCAGCTCCTGAAGCTGCTGATAAGTTTCTAAGGCATATGCCGGATCTTCGCTGTTTTTTTTCTGAAGCTTTTTAAAGAATGCCGTCATATACGCTCTCTGCCGCTTCATCCGGGACAGATTTTCCTCATCCCCCACATCAAAACGGTCGTGGATGAAGGTAAAGGCCTGCTCATCTGAAAGCAGGATGGTCTCTCCCTGTCTCAGGGAAGGATCTACCTTGGAAAAATCATCCTCAATCATAACCTCAACTCCGCCCACCAAATGATTTAATGCCGGAATCTCTTTCATATTTAATTCGTAATATCCATCAATCGAAAGCCCTCCCAGTAAATGGGAAAGGGCATTTTTTGTATTCTCTGCTCCCTGCTCCCTGCTCCCACCATACCAGTGCGCGATACAGAGCTGCTCCGTGGATGTCGCGCTCCCGGTACCGTCCTTCAAAAGCAGCGTTACCTCGGTCATGGTATCCCGGTTCGGCTGCAGAAAAGCATAGGTATGATCTGTCTTATCTATCACTAAAAGGAGAAGAAAATCTGCTAATGCTCCCTGATAATCCTCGCCCTCTCCTGACTCATTTCCACTTGCATCTGTTCCCAGAAACAGATAGGTCTCAATCTCATGGTAATACTTGTATTTTTTCCCTCCGATTTTGACCTTTCCCGCTGCCTCGTGGTCAAAGGTGTCATCCGGATTATCAAAAATCTCGTCCGTTGCGGACTGAAACCCATCATCTGCCGCCTCGCTCATGCCATTATTTTCTATATAACGGATTCCCAGCCAGAATAATGTAATGAAGAGCAATACTCCCAAAAAAACACCCAGAACCTTTAGCTGTTCCCTTCTTGTCATAACACCTTTTCACCTCTATAACCACCTAAGCAAGCCCCAGCAGCTCCTCTGATAATTCATCGATCTCATCTAACGCCTCACTGCCAAATTTCTTTTCTACGGACTTTCTGGCCTCGAACAAATTTGGCAGGCGGTAGCGCATATTATGACAATCGCTTCCCATCAGAATCTCACTGTCTTTTTTCATGAACTTGAAACAAAATTTCTGCTTCTTCCGGTCGATAAAGCTCCCACCGTTCATCTGTGCGTAAAGCGGAAGCTCGAACATCTCCTTCCATATTTCTTTTTTCTTTTGGAATTCGAAATATCGCTCAATATGCGCCAGCACTACAGTATAATTCTGCTTTTCGATGATTTCTTTGATATCATCATAAATTTCTTTGGTCCATTGGGCAAAGGGTAACTCGACTAAAACAACATCCGTTCCCCGGATACAAAGCTCGGAAAGCATTTTGGCTCTGCCGATGCCGGGAAAATAATAAATTTCCGCACCCAGATACAGTCTGGGAAAAGCCTCTCCCGACTGATCCTCTAACGCCTTTGTCTCTTTGAGCAGCTTCTGATAACAATCCTCTCTTTTTTTTAAATAAGAAGAAACCGCATCATGGGTCGCATAAAAATGAGGTGTCAGGACAACGCTCTCCACTCCCTGCTCCTTTTCTTCCTCAAGCATCTGAATCGACTCCTGCATGCTTTGACTGCCATCATCGATTGCCGGTAGAATATGCGTGTGAAAATCAATCATGTCCCTCATCTCCCTCATATTTAAAACTGCCAACAGTAACACTTTTCTAGTGTACCGCTTTTATTATAGCTTAATCATTCCTAAGATTCAATGAAAAAAAATGCCAAAATACCCCCCCGATTTTACCATTTTTCTACTAATTATAACAATTTTTCCCTTGTTTTTCCTGTTTCTTTACCTATTAGTCCTAGTCGTTCCTCCCCTTTTAGCTCTTCCTTTTCCCGTACAAGACAGAAGAACCAAAACGAGACCGCCGCTCCTAAGGTGTTTAGAATCACATCATCGAGCTGCGCATAGCCCCGCCCGGTAAGATGCTGAAGCACTTCGATCATTACACTGATCAAAAAAATCAGAAAAATATGCCCTGCACTCTTGAAGCGTTTGGGAAACGCAAGCGGGAACAAAATCCCTGCCGGCATAAAAAAAAGAAAATTTTCTACTACATAGGAGATTGAACAGGCATCCGAATGAAAGGTCCCGAAGAGACGGAGCTCCATCTGCGTCCGCGATCCGGGTTCTCGATTTAAAAAGGTCAGAAATAGTACTTCAGAAAAAAAGACAGACAAAAAGAAGACCGCCAGCAGCCTTATTTCAGGTTTGTTTTCTTTCCACAAAAATAAGACAATCCACACGATCCCTGTAATTAGAAGAGCAGCCACAGCCCCATAAGGAAGGTACCTTGTGGCATCTCCCAGATCTGCTATGACAAGCTCAATGATTTTCTTGGGCATCTCCCTCTGCAATTTTTTCTCCACCTCATACTTTCACTTTCCTCTGGCTGGTCTGCTTCCTTTTTATAAGAAAAGCTCTGCCAAGCGGAATCGAAACCGCAATTTTTTACAATCTTCTCTTAGGATACACTGATATTCGTCTTCTGTCAACATTTTTTTCAACTCTTCCTTCGTTTCCGAACTTACGATCCGGCAGCTCTCATCCATAAAACAGAGGTTGGGATACATCACGCACCACCAGTTATGTCCCTTTCCCTCACCCAAAGTAATCCGGAGCGCCCGGTACTTTCCTGCCGGAAAACGACAGTCTCCATAGATCCTCTCCGGAAAAGAATCTGTCGATATTTCCGCCTTGACCGGCCAGTTTTTGTTCTCCTTTTTCAGAACCCTCCCGGCTTTACGGCAAATTTCCGGCAAATGCTCCTTTATTACCGTTTCCGCCTCATTTCTTCCCTCCACATTGTCAAGGAGTTCTTTCATATAGGCGGATATCTCGTTTCTCACTTCAAGCTTGACTGCCTGATCCTCTTCACTGTCGCTGTTCGCCAGAATGTGAAAACGAATGATTTCCCCAGCAATTCCCTCCTGCAGTTTTTTTTGCCGAAGCTCTCCTTCTCCCCAGATCACGATTGCAAAAAGAATAAAACATCCTGCCAAAAAACTGAAATATCTGAGTTTCATCAAGTCATTCCTCTCTTTCTATTTCTTTCTATTTTTATTCTTCCCGCCGGAGAGCGTTTTATACTCATTAATAAAAACCATTGCTGGTTTTTGCTAACGGAACATCATAAATTGAAGTCCTTCTCCCAAAAGACAGATTTCTTCTATCCAAAGACGGTCTT
>CADBUD010000176.1 GCA_902797785.1 uncultured Lachnospiraceae bacterium | reverse complement strand
TACGACCGAAGGGAGTATTTGCACTCTGTGTGCCTTCGGTATGTGCATTTTGTTGCTATGAACAGCGGAGCTGTGAATAGTAACATTTTGATACATAAAAGAAATTCGTCGTGCTTGCACGTAGGAAACTGTTTTATGTATCAAATTTTCCTGCTTGTGAAGCAGGAACTCCTCCCGACATTCGGATTTCAGGCGCAAATGCGCCGGAAGAGCTGCGAAGCAGCGGGAAATCCGAATGTCGGGAGGGGAACAGTGAATCGTAACGGCAAATTGACTTTAAATTGCAACCTGATCTATGATAGAAACTCTGCGGCAATATAGATTTCTCCCTCTGCATCCTTTAGGGTTACCGTAATTTTATCCTCGCCTGAATAGACCTCCGGATATAGGACATCTCCATAAACGGCTGCTTTTTTATATTCTGCCCGCAGTTTTTTTACCATAAATCCCTGAGGAAGATAATCCTGTGCCAGTCGGATATACTGTCCATTGTTCATATGATGGTTCGTATCAATGTAGTGTTTTCGTACGCTGATCGGCTCTTCCTTTTGTCCTTCGCCCTGAATCCGGACTTTTCGGGACAGCTGTTCCATCGGAAGCCGGTCCGAATAGCCATAGGCCGCCAGTACATCCCCGGAAACGCGCTCCGGCCGGCCTTTTTCCACATCCAGCCAGACCCAGACGGAATCTGCTCCAACAAGCAGCTCCCCCTGTTCGTTCTTAATCGTGAAATTACGATATCCATAAAATTTTTCTGCTGCATACGCCCAAGTCGCTACAGTAATCTGCTCTGCCATTTTGGGATATCGGTATACCTCGATATTCCACGCCAGCAAAAGCCATGCTCTTTTCTTTTGGGATAAAACCTCAATTCCCTCTCCGACATCATGAGAATGAAATGTTGCACAGTCCTGAAAATAATTGACGATGGCACTCATTGTCATATTTTGTGCTTCATCTACTTCACTATAGCGGACCCGGCTATTGATCTGATACATTTTTATTTACTCCTTTACTATAATTTGACCCCGACATCATAATTTGGCAAAAAACACGAACCACGAATAGTAACATTCTAACAGAATTTTAAACAGGTTACAAGGAATATTTCCCTTGAAACTTTCACCTATTCTATGATATTGTTACTATAGTATGAATTAAGAATATTCCGTTCAAGGGAAAAACTCTAAATATTACCGGAAGGTGGTTGGATGACAAAAAAATTTATTTTATACTGCAACATTATTTTAGGGGTCATTATTCTCTACCTTGGATTCGCTTCTTTTTTTAAGAGTTCCAACTCTCCAAAAGAAACGACCTATATCAAAATTTCTGCTGATGGAGGATGGATCGATCAAAACGGAGAAGATGCCTGGCTCTCAGATATTCATTATACCAACGGAAAGGCTCTGTTGAAACGAAATCTGAAAGAAAATGAGCTGAATGGCGCAGGCCTTTCCTTTATCAGTACCAATGTGAATTTTAATGTATATTTGGATGATGATCTGATCTATTCTTATCATCCGCATCTGGAGCCCATTTATGGGGACTCCTATGGAAATGATGTCCATCTGATTTCCATCCCCTTTTATTCCGGGACAAAGACTCTTTCCATTGAGGCGTTTGAATTGGGCGATGGAGCTATGTGGGCAGGATTTCAATCAGCGACATTTGAAAGCGGAGCTTCCTATTTTATTACGATGTTCCAGAAAAATCTGTGGAAATATTTGATTTCCTTTCTGGTCTTTATTACCGGAGCTATTTTGTTCGCAACAGGTCTTTTGTTCCGAACCAGCAAGGAAGGAAACCTGGAAATGATCTCTTTAGGTCTCCTTTCCATGGTCATGAGCATTTGGACCAATTCCGGCACCCTGACGATGGAACTGATTACAGAAAATGCCGGCTTTATCCGCCTGATCAATTATTTTACCCTGATGGTCATTCCTCTGGCCGGTCTTTCTCTGGCTGCCTGCCTTACCAAACACACCAAAAGCAAAGGCCTGTTTATTGTAGGGATACTCTGTGCCCTGAACATACTGCTTCATCTAATCTGTCTATGTTTTGGCATTACGGATTACCACACGCTGCTGCTCCTGACCCATGTGACCTTTGTCATAGCCGTCGCTGTATCTGTTTTTATGATTGTTCAAAGCCTCAAAAAGAAAAAGATTTCAGAAGGACAGCCAAAGGCCATGCTGATCGCTCTGATGCTCTTAGTCGGAAGCGGCGTCGCCGACCTTGCCTTTTATTATCTTGGTGGGAGCAAGGATATGTCCAGATTTTCCCGCTTTGGTCTCCTTCTATTTGTGTTTGTCCTGGGCTTTTATGAAATGCGTGAAATCATTAAGGTCGTCCAAAAAAGCCATGAAGCTGAAATTATGAAAAAACTCGCACATGAGGATGGTCTCACCAAACTGGAAAACCGGCTCTCCTTCAGCGAATATGAAGAGGAACTAAAAAAACAGGAGTATGGCAGCTGTATCATTGTTCAATTTGATATCAATAATCTGAAAAAGGTCAATGACCAATACGGGCATGCCGAAGGAGATAAATTTATCATCGGTGGTTCAAAAATCATATTAGAAAGCTTTGGTTCTAACGGCCGGATCTTCCGGACCGGCGGAGATGAATTTATCGGCGTCATCCGGGGAAGCAATCCTTTGGAATCCTTTCATTCCGGAGAACGCATCATGAAAGAAAAGCTGGACAACTATAACCGGGAGGAGACCTCTCCGGTTCCACTTTCTATCGCCTATGGAATGGCGGAATATGACTTTTCTACTAAAGAACTGGAGCGCCAGGAAAAGCTGGCCGACGACCGGATGTACCGGCATAAAAAAGAATTAAAAGCGCGGATGCAGCAGCCCTGACAAACGGGTTGCCGCATCCGTTTTTTTCTATCTACGGTCATTCTTTACCCCTTCTGATTTCCTGCTGTTTTGCCATTTTTTCAATATGTAAACGATAACATATAGTCATTCATCTCACCAGAGATGAATTAGATATTTTTTTGTATATTTTTTATAATTTCCTATTGATTTTTTCATATCACCATGTTATAATCACCTTACAAGATGTGAAAACGATTACATATTTTCAACAGAAAGGAGAAGGAAATTATGGCACTTGATTACGCAAAATGCGCAAAAGAAATTTTTCAGCTGGTGGGAGGCCGGGATAATCTGGTCAGTGCCGCCCACTGCGCTACCAGACTTCGTCTGGTCACTGCCGATAATGGAAAAATCGACATGAAAAAGCTGGAAGACGTAGAGGGGGTTAAGGGAGTCTTTTCCAGCAACGGACAGCTCCAGCTCATTATCGGAACCGGAACCGTAAATAAGGTCTATGACGAGTTTTTAAAGGTGAGCGGCATGTCCGCGGCAACAAAGGAAGAAGTAAAAGCAGCCGCAGCAGCCCAGCAGCCACTCGTAAAACGAATGGTAAAGGCACTTGGGGATGTATTTGTCCCGATTCTTCCTGCAATCGTAGCCTCCGGTCTGATGATGGGAATTGTCGAAGCCCTCGGTAAAGCCATGCCGGCATTTTCAGGCACCGACTGGTACGCCTTTCTGGACATGATTGCAAATACCGCATTTGCTTTCCTTCCGGTAATCGTAGCTGTCAGTGCAGCCCGTGTCTTTGGCGGAAATATTTTCCTCGGCGGCGTAATCGGTCTTATGATGATTCATTCCGCTCTCTTAAATGCATGGAATGCCGGATCTCCGGATGCGATCAATTCTTTCTTTGGAATCGACACCGGCGTCATTCCTACCTGGAACCTGTTCGGAAACATTCATATAGGAAATTATGTCCTGGGTTCAATTCCGCGAGTCGGCTATCAGGGACATGTCATTCCTGTTATTATCTCCGTCTGGCTGATGTGCCAGATTGAAAAATGGCTGCACAAGCATGTACCGGAGGTCATTGATCTCTTTGTCACTCCACTGACTACTGTTTTTGTTACCGCCTGCTTTACCTTTATGATCATCGGGCCAATCTTCTCTACTGCTGAGACCTACATCCTGACCTTTGCCAAAGCTCTGGTAGCCAATCCATTTGGCGCGCTGGTCATGGGAGCCTTGTATCCTTGTACGGTTGTCATGGGACTTCATCATATGTATAATGTCATTGAGGCAGGTATGCTGTCCTCCGTCGGACTGAACACCTGGATGCCGATCGCATCCGCTGCGAACTTTGCACAGTTCGGTGCCTGTCTTGCTGTCGGTATCAAGACTCATAAGGCAAAAACGAGAACCATTGCGGTTCCGTCCTCAATGTCTGCTGCTTTAGGTATCACAGAGCCAGCCATCTTCGGTGTGAACTTCCGTTATATGAAACCGTTTGCCTGTGGTATGGTCGGTGGTGCCTGCGGTGCAGTCTTTGGTGCGATTTCCAAAATTGGTGCTACCGCTTACGGCGTGACCGGTATTCCTGGATATCTTACCATTAACAATGCCTGCCTCTATACGATTCTGCTTCTGATTTCTGGTGGTGTGGCATTTGCTCTTACCTGGATCATTTGGAAAGAAGAAGCCGACGAAGACGATGCCGCAGCCGGTGCAGCTGGAAAAGATTCCAAAAAAGATGATACCTTAGCTGTTACTGCAGCAGAAAATGAAATCCTCGCTCCTTTGACAGGAAAAGCCGTTGCGCTTTCCGAGCTTCCGGATGAAACTTTTGCTTCCGGTGTTTTAGGGCAGGGAATGGGCATTGAGCCGACGATTGGTGAGGTCCGCGCACCATTTGATGCAACAATTGCAACCGTTGCTGAGACAAAACACGCGATTGGATTTTCCGGTCCAAAGGATATGGAGCTTCTGATCCATGTCGGAATCGATACTGTAAAAATGAATGGAGACGGGTTCAATGTCCTCGTATCCGAAGGCGATGAGGTCAAAGCCGGTCAGAAGCTGATGACCTTCGATATCCAAAAAATCAAAGCCGCAGGACATCCGACCGTGACAGCCGTTCTCTTAAATAACAGTGACGATTATGATAATTTCAAAGCAGATAAGACCGGTCAGGTCAAGGCCGGTGAAGTTGTAATGACCATCTAACGTTGCAAAGTCTCGTGAACCATAGTAGGTATTGCCCATGAACGAAACAGCAATCCATTTCGTTCATGAGCATTAGAAAACGCGCTATAAAAATATAAATATAAAAAAGAAAAGGAGATGCAGTATTATGAAAAGTTTTGATTATGTTATTACCGATGAAGTAGGAATCCACGCAAGACCGGCAGGTCTTCTAGTAAAAGAAGCTAAGAAATATGCCAGCAAGATCACCATTAAAAAAGGAGAAAAAGGCGCAGAGGCTACAAAGCTCATGGCATTGATGGGACTGGGCGTAAAGAAAGACGATACCGTTACGGTCGAGGTCGCCGGTGATGATGAAGATCAGGCCGTAGAAGCTATTCAGGCATTCTTCCAGCAGAATTTTTAATTTTGCGTTACTTTTCAGTTACGATTTTACTTCTATTTATAGCAATAGGAAACAAATAAATTCGTTTCCTATATACTCAATCATGGACTCATAGAAGCGGGCTGTCTCATCAAACAGCCCGCTTCTGGTAAATCAGGAACGGAGGTATTTCTTATGATGAATTTTTCTGGAAAATCTGTATATAAGGGGATCGCAATGGGGAAGGTCCTCCTTTTAGACAAAGGCGGGGAGCAGGTAAAGCGGACACATATCGATGATATAGAAGCAGAAAAGAAACGGTTAGAGGAAGCCATTGAAAATGGAAAATCTCAGCTTCAGCAATTATATGAAAAAGCAGTAAAGGAAGTCGGTGAAGCGAGCGCTGCGATCTTTGAGGTTCACCAGATGATGATGGAGGACGAGGATTATCTCGACGCGATCCACAATATGATCGAATCTGAACAGATCAATGCCGAATTTGCCGTTGCGCAGACCGGAGATAATTTTTCTGATATGTTCGCAGCAATGGATGACGAATATATGCGCGCCCGTTCTGCTGATATCAAAGACATTTCGAATCGAATCGTAGATAACCTTTTAGGAAAAGCCGGGATGTCCGGCGATTCCATGGAGCCTTCCATTATCGTCGCTGACGATTTAAGTCCGAGCGAAACCGTCCAGATGGATAAGGAAAAAATCCTTGCCTTTGTCACGGTTCATGGCTCTACCAATTCCCACACGGCGATTCTGGCTCGTATGATGAACATTCCTGCTTTGATCGGAGTTCCGATGAACTTAGAGGAAATCCATTCCGGAATGGTCGCCATCGTGGACGGTGTCAACGGGGAGGTTATTTTTGAACCAGATCAGGAAACCTGCCTGACTGCCATGAATAAAATCAAAGATCAGGAAGAACAACGTCTGCTGCTGGAGTCTCTCAAAGGCCAGGAAACCATTACAAAGGGAGGTCGAAAGATCCATCTTTACGCAAATATCGGCAGTGTATCCGATGTCGGTTATGTTTTAGAAAATGACGCCGAAGGAATCGGTCTGTTCCGCAGCGAATTCTTATATCTTGGCCGAGACGATTTTCCTACTGAAGAAGAACAGTTCAATGCATACAAGACTGTAGCGCAGACAATGGGAAATAAAAAGGTCATTATCCGTACTCTGGACATCGGCGCAGATAAACAGGTCGATTATTTCAACCTTCCAAAAGAGGAGAATCCGGCCATGGGCTACCGCGCGATCCGCATCTGTCTGACACAGACAGATATTTTCAAGACCCAGCTCCGCGCTCTCTTCCGTGCCGCAGTTTACGGAAATATCAGTATCATGTATCCTATGATCATCTCCGTTAATGAGGTTCGAAAAATCAAAGCCGTCGTTGCAGAAGTGGAAAAAGAACTAAAGGAGCTTGGCATAGATTATAAGATTCCGGAACAGGGCATCATGATTGAAACGCCTGCCGCTGTTCTTATGGGCGATGACCTTGCCAAAGAAGTCGATTTCTTCAGCATTGGAACCAATGACTTGACGCAGTATACCCTGGCAATCGACAGACAGAACAATACCCTGGATGCATTCTTCGATTCGCATCATCCGGCAATTCTTAAGATGATTCAGATGGTCGTAGAAAGCGCGCATAAAGCCGGAATCTGGGCAGGAATCTGCGGAGAGTTGGGCGCTGATCCGGAGCTCACCGAAAAATTTGTCGAAATGGGAGTCGATGAATTATCTGTTTCACCATCGATGGTCTTAAAGCTCCGCAAAATGATACGGGATATGAGTACCACCACACCGGATTTTGGTCGCTGAAAGCGACATTTTCCTTACAAAATCCGTGCACATCAGTTTATCCCGTTAGCGAAAACCGGCAGCGGTTTTCGTTAACGAATATAAATATTTTTTAGAAAGGGACAGCCATCTCATGAAAAAAGAAGATACACACTTTACAGAACGCCTCAGCCGTCATCGTGACGAGCTTAAATGGCTCTATATGGAACGATATCATTCAGAAGAGAAGTATAATGAGCTGGAAGCCCAGCTCAAATTATGGTATGATAAAAGAGAACCCGACTTAAAAGAAATGGATGAAGCCAGAGAAATGCTTCCCGACTGGTATATGCAAAATGACCTATTGGGAATGATGCTCTACATCGATAATTTTGCTGATACCATCTCCGGCGTGGAAGAGAAGCTTTCTTATCTGGAGGAAAGCAATATCAACTACATCCATCTCATGCCGTTCTTAGATACTGTTCCGGAGCGTTCAGACGGCGGCTATGCTGTCGCTGATTTCCGGACCGTCCAAAAAAAACTGGGTACCATGGAGGATCTGGCACATTTCACCTCTGAATGCCGCAAACGTGGAATCAGTGTCTGCTGCGACTTCGTCATGAATCATACCTCCATCGATCATGAGTGGGCGCAGCGCGCCTTAAATGGAGAAAAGGAATATCAGGACCGCTACTTCTTTTATGATAATTATGATATTCCAAGCCAATTTGAACAAACCGTCCCACAGGTCTTTCCGGCGACTGCTCCGGGGAATTTTACCTATCTGGATTCTCTCGGAAAATTTGTCATGACCTCCTTTTACCCTTACCAGTGGGATCTGAACTATAACAACCCGGTCGTTTTTAACGAAATGATCTATAACTTTTTATTCCTTGCCAATATGGGAATCGATATCATCCGCTTAGATGCTGTCCCATATATCTGGAAGGAATTGGGCACTACCTGCCGGAATCTTCCACAGGTCCACTCTCTGGTACGCATGATGCGCATGATCAGTGAAATTGTCTGCCCGGGGACTCTCCTGTTGGGAGAAGTCGTCATGGAACCTGCCAAGGTCGTTCCTTATTTTGGTACTGTGGATAAACCAGAGTGTCATATGCTCTACAATGTCACGACCATGGCGACGACCTGGCATACGGTTGCAACGCGGGATGTCCGCCTGTTAAAACGACAGCTTGACATTGTCAATTCCCTTCCAAAGCAATATACCTTTTTGAACTATCTGCGCTGTCATGACGATATTGGCTGGGGGCTGGACTATGACACCTTAGCCCAAATGGGCATCCTGGAGATTCCGCACAAGAATTATCTGAATGCCTATTTCCTGGGGCAGCAGGGAAACAGCAATTCCCGCGGTGAGCTTTACAACTATGATCCCATCACTCAGGATGCCAGATTCTGTGGAACAACAGCTTCCCTTTGCGGAATCGAAAAAGCCGGCTTTGAATTTCGAAAGGATGCGATGGACAAAGCCATCGACTTGGTCATCATGCTGCATGCCTATATGTTTTTCCAGACCGGAATCCCGATTCTCTACAGTGGAGATGAAATCGGACAGGTCAATGACTACAGCTACAAAAAGGATCCGGAAAAAGCTGCGGATTCCCGCTATCTGCACCGTGGAAAAATGAAATGGGAAAACGTCGAAAAAATCAAGGATCCAAATAGCGTTGAAAGCAAGATCTACCACCGCCTGCAACAGCTGGAAAAATTAAGAAAAGAGCATCCTGCCTTTGTGCAAGAAGCTGATGCATGGACATTAGAGACCTATGATGTCAGTGTCCTTAGTATGGGACGATATTTCAAAGGAGAAAAGATCATCGGCATTTTCAACTTCAGTGAACATGATAAGACCGCCTGGATCAATGAAGACGATGGTGATTACGAAGATATGATTCACGGAGGAATGCGCCCGGCCCGAGGAGTCGATGTCCCGGGATACGGGTTCTATTGGCTGCGGAAACAGTTCTAAAAACATTTGGACTCTGGACGGCTCCCGGAAACAGTTCTAACGGAAACATAGGATTTTGACAGAAAATAGAATTTGAGGGAGAAC
>CADBUD010000175.1 GCA_902797785.1 uncultured Lachnospiraceae bacterium | reverse complement strand
GCCGGTGTCGTATTCTGTGCCTCATCCAGGATGATATATGCATCATCTAAGGTTCTTCCTCTCATGTAAGCAAGAGGCGCGACCTCGATCAGTCCACGTTCCATATTTCGTTGAAAGCTTTCTGCCCCAAGAATCTGGTTCAGTGCGTCATAGAGTGGACGCAGATAGGGATCGACCTTGCTCTGGAGATCTCCCGGAAGAAATCCAAGCCTCTCTCCGGCTTCAATTGCCGGACGGGTCAGAATGATTCTGCTGACCTCCTCTTTTTTGAAGGCGGTCACAGCCATCGCAATCGCCAGATAGGTCTTTCCTGTTCCTGCCGGTCCGATCCCGAAGGTGATCATATGATTCCGGATCGCATTGACATAATTTTTTTGTCCCAGGGTCTTTGGCTTGACCGGCTTACCATGAATCGTATGACAAATGTACTCTTGATCCATCTCCACGACTTCCTTTTCCCTCGCCTCCTCTGACAGGGAAAGCATATAATCCACCGTCTGCTCTTCTATGTCCGTTCCACGCTCTGACAGCTCTAACAGCCCCTGGATTACCCGGCTGGCACGGTCTGTCGCCGACGGCTGTCCGATGAGTCTGATGACGTCATCCCGGAAGACAATCGTTACATTTAAAGTCCGCTCTATTTTTTTCAGAAAACAGTCCAGCTCCCCAAATACGTTCTTCATGTGTTCCACAGGAAGATTCATTTCTTTTTCACTGATTCCCATCTAACGCCTCCTCCACTTTTTTCGCAGGTACCTTTTTGAGCACGGGAATCCGTACAATGATTCTTCCCTTGGAAATGCACGTATCTCCCTTGAAAAATACCCCCACATTATTTTCAACAATTTCTCCCTCTTTGTCAACTATATTTTGCAAAAAATCCTCTAAATGTTTCATCGCTGCAATCTTTGCTGTTTTTTTTGTATGTTTTTTGGATTTTTTTACGGTTTCCACTTCATAGGAGACTCCAATTTTGACTGGAAGGATAAAATTTTCTCCCAGAGAAAGAATTGTTTTTTCTTCCTTGATCCGGCTGGAGGCAAATTCTTTCGGTGCAAGCTTTAGTGTGAAGCGTTTTTTCAAAATTTCCGCCTGAAGAGACCGGTTCTTTCGTCCTGTCTCTTCCTCGGCCTGATACTGCATCGGAATCGTATCCTGATACAGAAACATGGTTTCTTCTATAATATCCGCATCTGCCTCGCAGAAATCATAGGCATAGATCTGGTCTTCATCATTATACAGTGGAAGATTTCCAGAGACTAAAATACTCCCTTTAGAAACCAGGGTTCCCTCTTTGACGAGAGGCGTCCCCGCCCGGGTCACGATGGAAATGATTTTCCCCTCATAGGGCGAGACCAGATTCATTGGATGCGCTGCTTCCTTTTCCTCACGGTTGTTCCGGTCTCCTTCTTTGATTTGAATGATCAGTCTGGTGCCACGGATTTTTACCGAGGTCCAGAGAATATCCTCAAAGCTCTCTCTTAGCCGGTATTCCAGTGTTTCACAATCCACCAGGGATTTTGGCATTCCACAGGTAATATTCCATTCCTCTAAACGGGAACGCAGGACAGAGGAGGAATATTCTGCGTTCCCTTCAAATGAAATATCCCATAAAAAAAGAGACAGCACATATAAAAAAATCAAAAAGCCTGCTGCCCCAAGAAAAAACATTTTTCGTTTTCGATATCGGAACAAAAAGAAAGGAAGTCCCTTTTTTTCCAAAATTTTGATATGGATCCCTGATTTTTTAAAAAATGGCTTGCATCGTTTAACATCCTTCTGATTCATGTATAGGTCAAAGCCTTCATCGCTTGGAAGAATGTCCCACAGCTCGATTTGATGGCGGACACAAAGATTCATGAACCGTTCCGGTGAAATTCCTGTGATATGGAGCTTTACATACCCGGTCAGTTCTTTTTTATTGATATGACGATGGATGAAAATCACCTCAGCCTTCCTTTTATTTTTCAAACGATATCTGAAGGATCTTTCCTTTTATTTTCATCTCATCTTCCGTATAACGACAAAGAAGAAGGTTTTCTCCTTGGATGAGGATTCTGCCGTTTTTTCCTTTGACCTTGATATAATCTGTCCGATATTCAACCATTCCCTGAAAATTTTCCATTGACAGTTCCCGATTTCCCGTCAGCGTCAGAATGACATCTCCAAGGAGGAGATCCTTCGGGAGGGCCATTGCATCACTGATGTTGCAAAGCATCTCCTCTCTTTGGGACGTTTTTTCTTTTCTCATGACACGTTTCTCCTCCGCCTCAGGATTCTCTTTATTGTATGTCAGAACCGTCAAGGATATGACGAAATCAGCTAGGAATCGTAATAATCTTTTTGATCAGAGGTTCAGTTTCCACAGGAGCCGGTGAATAGGCATATGCCTGCCGGATCCGACTTATCCCCTCCAGGCAGTGTGCCTCGTCTCTGGCATAAAGAATCGCCAAAGCCTCCCCTTTCTCAACCGGATCTCCAACTTTTTTTAGCAGACGGATTCCTGCCAGAGGATCGATCGGGCTTTCCTTGGTCTCCCGTCCTGCGCCCAGAGCAAGTGAAGCCTTCCCGATTTCAAACGCATCCATTTTTCTGATATATCCGGATTCTTCTGCATAGAAGGTCTGACACATCTCAGGGCAAAGAAGCTCTTTAAGCCCTCCTTCCTGCTCGATCAGCGATGTATCTCCCCCCTGCATCGCAACAAATTCCAGGAACTTTTTATAGGCAGCCCCATTGTCAAGAACTTCCCTTAGTTTTTCTTTTCCATCCTCCGGTTCCATCACCAGCCCTCCGGCATAGAGCATCCATGCCCCCAGTTCCAGACAGAGTTCCCTTAAATCCCTTGGTCCCCTGCCCTGCAGGGTCTCTACCGCTTCTATGACCTCTAAAAGATTTCCGACCGTCATCCCGAGCGGCTGATTCATATCTGACAGCACAGCGATCGTCGTCCTGCCGGCTTGGTGCCCCAGTTCTACCATCTCTTCTGCCAGTTCCCGGGCACTCTCCATGGTCTGCATAAACGCGCCGCTTCCGACTTTGACATCCAGAACAATAGCATCTGCCCCGGAAGCGATTTTTTTGCTCATAATACTGCTCGCAATCAGAGGCATACTGTCTACCGTTGCCGTGACATCCCGCAAAGCATAGATCATTTTGTCCGCCAATGCCAGGGTCGCTGACTGTCCGGCCAGAGCGATCTGAATTTTTTTTACATGATCTAAAAACACCTCTGGCGAAAGCCGGGTCGAAAACCCAGGAATGCTTTCCAGCTTATCAATCGTGCCACCGGTATGGCCTAATCCTCTTCCGGACATTTTGGCGACCGGAAGCCCGAGTGCTGCTGTCATTGGTCCCAGAATCAGGGTTGTCTTATCCCCCACTCCTCCGGTACTGTGCTTGTCAACCTTGATTCCCGGAATGGAGGAAAGATCCATCTGCTCCCCGCTTTCTGCCATGGCCTTTGTCAGGAAAAAAATTTCCTCTTTTGACATTCCTCTAAAGTAAACCGCCATCAAAAAGGCGGACATCTGATAATCTGGAATCTCTTTTTTTACATAATGCTCAATGATATACCGGATTTCCGACTCAGACAAAGAGTGATCGTTTCGCTTTTTCTCAATCAGATCAACCATTCTCATGTACTTCACCTCTTTCTTCTGTTTTCTTAAAACAGTACAGCATGAGAGAAATTGCAGGTCTTAGGAACTGCGCGAAAATAACCTGTACCTTATGCGCCAAATTTTTCTTCGAGAGTGACAGTCAAAAATCATGCGCATAGCAAGCTATGTAAATGATTTTTGACTGTTGCTATCGGAGAAAAAGTTACTATTCACAGCTCCGCTGTTCATAGCAACAAAATGCACACGCCAAAGGCGCACAGAGTGGAAATATGCCCTAACGGTCATAT
>CADBUD010000174.1 GCA_902797785.1 uncultured Lachnospiraceae bacterium | reverse complement strand
TTCTTTGCATCGTTCGGGGTATCTGCATTGGTACGGACTTTCAGCTTGCGATACTTGTCGGCCCATGCCATGATCTTCGCAAACTCGCCGCTGATGGAAGCGTCCACGGTCGGGATGATTCCGTCGTAAATAGCGCCGGTGGATCCGTCAAGGGAGATGAAGTCGCCTTCATGATAGGTCTTGCCGGCCAGCTCGAACTTCTTGTTTTCTTCGTCCATGACGATGTCGCCGCATCCGGATACGCAGCACTCACCCATTCCACGGGCAACGACGGCTGCATGAGAAGTCATACCACCACGAACTGTCAGGATACCCTCTGCTGCCTTCATACCTGTAATATCCTCTGGTGAAGTCTCAAGACGTACTAATACGACCTTTTCTCCCTTTGAATGCCACTCTACTGCATCATCTGCTGTGAAGACGATCTTTCCGCAGGCAGCTCCCGGAGATGCTCCAAGACCTCTTCCGATTGGAGTAGCAGCCTTTAAAGCAGCGGTATCGAACTGTGGATGAAGAAGAGTATCTAAGTTACGAGGATCGATCATGGCAACAGCTTCTTCTTCTGTTCTCATTCCTTCGTCTACCAGATCACAAGCGATCTTTAAGGCAGCCTGTGCGGTTCTCTTACCATTTCTGGTCTGCAGCATGTAAAGCTTTCCATGCTCTACGGTAAACTCCATATCCTGCATGTCTCTGTAATGCTTCTCCAGAGTCTCACATACCTGCTTGAACTGCTCATATGCCTCTGGGAATTTGTTCTCCATCTCGGTGATGTGCATTGGGGTACGAACACCAGCAACAACATCCTCGCCCTGTGCATTCGTTAAGAACTCACCAAATAAGCCTTTAGCTCCTGTAGCCGGATCTCTTGTGAAGGCAACACCCGTACCGCAGTCATCTCCCATGTTACCGAATGCCATAGACTGTACGTTTACTGCTGTTCCCCAGGAATATGGGATGTCGTTGTCACGACGGTAAACATTGGCACGTGGGTTGTCCCAAGAACGGAATACTGCTTTTACTGCTCCCATGAGCTGTTCCTTTGGATCACTCGGGAAATCCTCTCCGATCTTATTCTTATACTCTGCCTTGAACTGGTTAGCCAGCTCTTTTAAATCCTCTGCATCAAGCTCAACGTCCTGTGTCACGCCTTTTTTCTCTTTCATCTCATCGATGAGCTGTTCGAAATATTTTTTGCCGACTTCCATAACAACGTCGGAATACATCTGGATAAATCTTCTATAACAATCCCAAGCCCAGCGAGCATTTCCTGACTGTGCTGCTAAGGACTCTACTACATCTTCATTTAAACCAAGGTTTAAGATCGTGTCCATCATACCTGGCATGGATGCTCTAGCTCCAGAACGAACAGAAACCAACAGTGGGTTTTCCTTATCCCCAAATTTCTTTCCTGTAATCTCTTCCATCTTTGTGATGTACTCGTTGATCTGACCCTGAATCTCGTCATTGATCTCGCGTCCATCTTCATAATACTGTGTACATGCCTCTGTCGTAATCGTAAAGCCCTGTGGTACCGGAAGACCAATGTTTGTCATCTCGGCAAGGTTTGCTCCCTTTCCTCCAAGGAGCTCACGCATATTGGCGTCTCCCTCTTTAAACAGGTATACCCATTTCTTTGCCATGTAAAATTCCTCCTATTTAATTTGTTTATTCTTTTCTTTTTTCCAAAATTCATTGTATCATATTTTTTGCGAATATCAAGTAAAAGCCCCGACTTTTTTTATTTTTTCAATTTTGTATGAAAATTTTGTTTTTTTTTGTTAAAAAAAGGTAACTTTTACTATACCTCAGTTTCATTATCCACGTAAAATCTGCATTGCCTTTTTGTATTTCTTTTGTCTTTGCTGTTCGTATTCCCCATATTCTCCTTCATTATACCTGCTGATATCGCTATTATGCTCCAAATCTGCCAGCTTGACCTTTATGGCTATTTCATTCGTGGAGATTCGTTTGATATATTCCATGTAATCCTCACCCTTTTTCTTCGTCAGCAGACGCAAAGGCACCAAGAGATCTTCTGAAAACCCCAGCTCTTTCAGCTGTTCAAAGGTAATCTCCGTATCCTCTACGACATCATGCAGCAAGGCTGCCGCCGTTGTAAGCTCGTCTGTCATCTGCTCTGCCACATGGAAAGGATGAAAGATATACGGCATGCCGCTATTATCCTTTTGATTCTTATGAGCTTCGTAAGCCAGCTTCATCGCTTTTTTCGTCAAATCGGTATAAATCATGTTTTTCTCCTCTATAAACGTCAGTTTATATCTGACTTATTCTGTCGGATGCCCGTGCTGTCATCCACTCACATTTCGTGTTCGCGGGACAGTACCAAGCTCCTCTATCAACGTCAGTTCATATCTGAGCTACTCTGCCGGATGCCCGTGCTGTCATCCACTCAACCTTGCGTTCGCAGGACAGTACCGGTCCCTCTATATATGCCGGTTTATATCTGATTTAATGCGCCATAATGGTAGATATAAAGATTTATCCTTCATGCTGTCCTCCTTTCTATTTCCTCACCGGTTTGAATACTTATCAGTGAAAACCGGCAATGGTTTTCGTTAACGAATATACCTGATGGTTCTATGGAGCATTTTTCCTCATTTTAACATATGTGCCCTGTCAAATCAACTCAAAAAACTACCTTCTTCGGCGTTTTCCCCAAATCAGAATTCCCAGAACAACACTAAGAACCGGAAAGACTCCGACTAACAGGATCATATAGATTCTGATCTGCGCCGCATTCAAAACCAGATTCTCATAACTCTTCCGATTCTTCCCGGCAATTACCATATGGCTCTCCTTTTCACACATCTGCTCCAATACGTTTTGGAGCAGTTCTGTGTTTCCGCCCGAAACATAGGAATCCATGTCATCCTCCAAAAAGAACTTCGACGACAGATACACCAGGGATGACCCTTTTTTTTCTGCCTGCACCGCAACGTAATAGCTGCCTTCCTCATCCCCCTCTGCCTTCGTGATGGATTCTCCATATTCTACTTTTTTGATGTATGCCTTCTTTGAAGTAGAAAGCAGCGGCGTGATGGTAATCCCCTCCCCGGATGCTGTTTCTTCCACTGAAATCGCCTGTGCCATCGGAACAATGACATGACGCTGTTTGTTCAACAAAGAGGATGTGGCTTCACTGTCTAAGAGCTCCGGAATCAGATAATAGGGATATTGTGAGGCAAAATTGGATGTGCTTTGTTCTACAAGCATTCCTTCCTTTCGTTTCAGACCATAATCATGCAGCAATGACTCCAGATGCGGAAGCTTTTCCGTATCAACATCATAACTTGTTGTAATAAAGAAATCTCCTCCTTCATCAGCATAGGCTAAAAGCTTTTCCTTTTCTGTTTCTGACAAATCGCTTTCCGGAGAAAGAATCATCAGGCAGTCACAGTCCTTTGGCACCCTCTCTTCTGTCACAAGGTCTAAAGTCAAAAGTTCTATATTTGCTGTCTGGATTGAATTCTTTACTGATTCAGACAGCTCCGCTTCCCCATGTCCCTCCAACAGATAGACGGTCGGCAGAACCGTCGTGGTGCAAAAATCGATAGCGCTCGTGATCTGGTTTTCTCCGTCGAACTGTTCGACAGACTGATAGGTCGTATAATCGACTTTTGAGACATAGATATCTGCATACGGAATCACCTTTGATCTCTTTTTTGACTTTACGATCAAACTGTTCTGCGCTAATTTCTCTGTCGTATAGTTTGAAGCAAAATCCGGATACAGCTGTGGATTTTTGTGCACGATCTTGATATGGGAGGAAGCTGCCTTATAACGTTTTAACATTCCTTCAATCACATCATCATAATGATTGGCATCCGCAATGACGTAGATCGTCACATCCTGTTTCAGCGTACCCAAAAACTCTTTTGTCGTATCGGAAATCGCCGAAAAATGACTGTCTGTCACATCCAGCTGGGTATAGGTCACCGGAAGGACAGTAATCCCATAGTTAATGATTCCCAGCAAAGCCAGAAGCAGGATGGTCAGAACTGCGCTGTAAGTCCCTTTTTTAAATTTTTTTGTTCGAAATGAACGCCTAATGGCTTCCTTTACTGATTTCATTGTTTTCAACTCCTTTCCAGCTCAGCTAAACCGCCGCTGATCCAGCGAACGTATGGTGAGAAACACAAAGAACAGGATCACCGACAAAAAATATAAAATCTCTGCCCCATCTAAGATTCCATTGGCAAGATTACCAAAATGGACGAACAGATTGAGAGCGGACAGAAGTTTTGCCAGCAGTCCCTCAAACAGTGTCGATTTCACCGCATATAAAAGACATAATAAAAATTCAGATACGATCAGACCCAGCAGCGCAATCACAAGGTTCTTTGCAAGGAAAAAATAGAGAAGAAACAAAAGGAACAGGATTCCTGCCAATCCCAAAAAAGAAGTCAGGGCCGATGGCGACAGGAAGGATTCCAGCGTGCTCAGCATATAACTGAAAAACAAGGTCAAAAATGTCAATATAGCTGCGATGACCTGGCTTTCTGTCAGGGAGGATAAAAACATTCCAACGGAAATGCAGGCTGCTCCCAGAAGAAAAAAGCCAAGAATCGCCGTATAGGCCATTGCTAAATTTACTTCTCCGAACTGGGTAAGGATCAGGGGATATCCACAAAAAATCCCTACGGCGATCAAGAGCACGGACAGAAGCGCCCCGTATTTTCCCATAACAATCGAAGTCAGGCTCTTGGGCGAAGTGAATAAGAGCTGATCTGTTCTTTGATGTCTTTCTTCTGCGAGAACACGCATCGTCAAAACCGGCACCGCCAAAAGATAGATAAATGCACTGGAGGATAAAGTATAGGAAAAATATGGATATCCATAATAAAGATGATAGGTCGTAAAATAGATTCCTACGACCACCATTAAAAATGCCAGAAATAAAAAGCCGGTCACAGAGGTGAAATAGCTTTTTAATTCCCGTTTATAGACTGCTTTCATTAGACTTCCTCCTCCTTTTCTTCTTCCAATAAATAATGTGCCAGCTGTGGTTTTATATCCGTTTCTTTTTTCAATGCATCAACATCACTCTCCGAAGCTTCTTCCTCAGGCTGCTCAAGATCATCCCTCTCTGTTTCCTCCTTCGCTGTTTCCAAATTTTCTTCTCTGTGCTCAGATGTCAATTCCATGAATACCTGCTCTAAGGAAACCTGTGTCTGCGAGAGGGCAATGATCGGCATTTTGGACATTGCACAGGCATAAAACAAGGTCTCTCTCAAATCCTGTTCTTCCGTTGCTTCAAATTCTACCTCCACATACCCTTCTTCTCTTTCCTGTATCGTGAACTGATTTCCGATGCCGATTGCTTTTAAGATTTTTTCCGCCCCGTTTTCCGTTCCTTTGATGGTCGCATGAATGCTGTTCACAGAATGAAATCTCTCCTCCAGCTCCTTTGGGGTTCCCCAAGCGACCAATTCTCCTTTGGAAATGATTAGAATCTCATCACAGACTTCCTGAACCTCTGACAGGATATGCGAACTTAAAATCACCGTATGATTTTCACCAAGTTCCTGAATCAGGGAACGAATTTCTACCATCTGTCTGGGATCTAAGCCAACGGTAGGCTCGTCCAAAATGATTACCTCCGGATCTCCGACCAGAGCCTGAGCGAGACCGACTCTTTGCCGATAGCCTTTGGATAGATTTTTAATCAGCCGATGGGAAAGCTCCGTCAGCCCCAGTCGTTCCATCAGGCGGTCACCCATTTCCTTTCTTTCGGCTTTTTTGACTTCTTTTAATTCCATAACAAAATCCAGATATTCTCGAATCGTCATATCCGGATAAAGCGGTGGAATCTCCGGAAGATACCCCAGCATCCGCTTTGCTGTCTGAGGCTGTTCCACAATATCTGCTCCTCCGATTCTGACCTCTCCCTGCGTTGGTGCAATACATCCTGTGATCATATTCATTGTCGTGGATTTTCCGGCTCCATTCGGTCCCAAAAATCCATAGATTTTTCCTTTTTCCAAGCAAAAATCCAAATGCTTAACTGCAATATGATCCCCATATTTTTTCATTAGATTTTTTACCTCGATCAAAACGATTCCTCCTTTCTTAATTATACTCATGAACGAAATGGCTTGCCATTTTGTTCATGAGTCGCGCCGGATTTTGGTCGCAAAAGCGACATTTTCCTCACAAAATCCGTGCGCATCATTTTTATACCATTAGCAAAAACCGGCAAGCCATTTCGTTAACGAGTCGGATTTTCCGCTGCTTCGCAGCTCTCCCTGCGCATTTAAGGAACAATCCAGACATCTCCAACATTCAATCTGAACCGTTCCTTATCTTATTCCTAATATGTGTTTTCCTGATTATAAATTCATGTCTTTTTTGTGTTCTCCTCTGCTTCTTCAAACATCCGTTTCAGTTTTCTGATTGCTTTTTTTTCGATTCGGGAAACGTAGGAACGGGAAATACCGTATTCTGACGCAATTTCCTTCTGTGTTTTCTCCATCTGCCGGTCTAATCCAAACCGGCTGATCAGAATCTCACGTTCTCTTTTTGTCAGTCCGGTTTTCATAAATTGATCCAGATTTTTGATATCTTCCTTTAATTCTACTCTTTCCTCAATCTGACGTTCCCCTGATTCCAACACATCGAGCAGATGGATTTCATTTCCTTCTTTGTCCGTCCCAATCGGATCGCTCAAATACACATCTTTATTTGATTTTTTCTTGGAACGAAACATCATTAACAGTTCATTCTCAATACAGCGGGCCGCATAGGTCCCCAGTCTTGAACCCTTTCCCACATCATACGTATGAATTGCCTTAATCAGGCCAATCGTACCAATGGAAAGCAAGTCTTCCATATCCTCCCCTGTTCCCTGATATTTTTTGGCAATATAAGCAACCAGACGCAGGTTTCTTTCAATCAAAATATTTTTTGCCTCCAAGCTTCCCATTTGGTATTCTTTTAAATAGTATTCTTCTTCGTTCTGCGTAAGCGGTTTTTGAAAAGTCGTCAAAAAAAAGCACCCCATAGCTTTTTTTTATTCTATGTCATTTCTTTTCTAAAAGTGCTTTTCCATCGAAAAAGAGAAGAACTCTCTGCTCTCTCACAACAAAAAAAGACATAAAAAGATAGGAATATCTGATTATGCCTTTTTCTTTGTTATTATTCACAGTCAATTTGATAAATGAACGAGATTCGTCGTGCTTGCACGTAAGAAGCTGTTTTTTTTATCAGATTTTCCTGCTGTGAATAGTAGCTTTTCTTTTCTACATAATATATTTTATCTCTGGATCAGCAGACCCACCGAACACAACATCAATGGAATGCTTCGTTCATCTTTTGGATTGATGCATCTACGATTCCAACGGAACTTTCAATATCCGCATAAATTGTAGCAGAATCTGCGGAAAGAGTGCTCATGCTCTTTGCTACAACGGCAAAACCTACTCCGGCCGTTCCGCTTCTGGCTGCCTCAATGGATGCATTTAATGCCAGCATATTTTGCTTATTTGCAATGGACTTTAATTCTTTCGTCCTGCGATTGATCTTGGAAATGACCTCTTTCGATGAGGCAAGCTCCTCATCTACGACCTCAAGGATCTTTTTATTCTTCTTTGTGACATATTCCAGATTGATCAACTCGTTTACCATATGTTCTAACAGAACGGATGCCGCGCGAATGGACTTTTCTGAACGAACCGGTACTTTTCGCAATGCGTCTATGTAATCATCCGGATTCACATTCAGTTCTTTTGCGATCTCACGGAATTTCTCTTCATCCGGCTCCTCCGGAAGAACCTGTCCTCCAATCATGGTTCCCAGTTTTTCTCCCTCGACGATGATGTCCGTCGAAAAATCCATCAGGCCAGCATGGCAAAAATAGGCATCTCTTCCTTCTTTATCGCACCTTTCACATCTTCTGGCTCCCTCTCTGGAGGAACGGGTATATTTCATACAGAACTCTGTGAAATTGCTCCCCTCCGTAATGTAATTTCCTTTCGCATCGACTGCGATTGCCGCAAGACCTGTCGCATCAGAAAATCTATCCTGAATCTCCTGCAGTTTTTTCAGATCAAAGAAATCTTTTAACTCCATTCGTAATCACTCCTCATTATTCTTTAATTTTCTTTATGATTTAATTTTATTCATTATAACAAATACTAACAAATTTTTAAAGCCTTTTTTTGTTTTTTTATAAATTTTTAATCAACCGTGTCAAATCCTCCCGATTCCAAAGCTCAACGCCGTTCTCTTCTGCCAGCTGCACGGCTGAGACCGTAAAGAAGCTGTTGGTCAGGACGACCGGAACATCACAGTGGTAGAACCCACAGCCGGCAACTGCCTCCTGTATCGCTTTGTTTCCTACTTTTCCATGATAGCGCTTGCACTGGATGGCATAGCTGACACCGTCTTTTTCCGCAAACAAGTCGATTCCCTGATCGTTCGCCGGCGGCGTGACCCTGACCTTTTTATATCCATTTGCCTTTAACAGGGCTGCCGCATACTGCTCAAATTCCACTCCCTCCATCCGGTCGATCGTTTTGAGCGTGCTTTTTCTTTTTAGGCGGAAACGAAAAAAATAAAGGCGGTCTGCCGCCCACAAAAGAACTACCGCTGCTATGATGAGCAGCCAGCGGATTTCATGAAAGGTCTCCTCCATATAAACTGCAAATGCGGAAAAAAGAAGGAGCGCCAGAACCAGAACATTGTCCATTTTATCTCCTTAAAACAAAAAAACCTTGTAGAAGCTCAATTCTACAAGGTCTCATGCGGATGGTGGGACTTGAACCCACACGAGGTCGCCCCCGTCAGATTTTGAGTCTGATGCGTCTGCCATTCCGCCACATCCGCGCAGCATAAATGTCACCAACGAAATAAATTATATCACAAAATTTGATTTTGTCAATATTTTTCTTGACTTTTTTTTATTTTATGATAGAATAACGATAACGAAGAGGTCATTCGACCAAATCACAGCAGCTATGAAGTCATACGTTCAGACGACTGCCCTGGTGTTACATCTTGGGGTTGTACTGGTTTCGACGGGGGTTTCGAAGCTGAGGAAGCCATCCGCAGTCCGGGACTGCGTCACCAATCCGGAATTTAAATATAAACGCAGACGATAATAGTTTTGCACTCGCTGCCTAAGCGCAGCGGATCGGCTCTTTGATTCCCGCGTCATAGATGTCCGGTCTCAAACCCTGTGGGGAACTTTTTTGCCAAAGCTTTGAGGCATAAAAAGACTTTATGAAGCTACTGAACGGAAAAGCTTGTTCCTGAACTTTTCCGGGAGGGAATGTCGATCAGGAACTGTGATGGGAGATGCCTTAGTGAACAGGCTTTCGGACGCGGGTTCGATTCCCGCCAGCTCCATTTTTTAGAAGACGGATTTATTCTCCGTCTTCTTTTTTTAACGGCAGGACATACTGCTGCCATTGTTTTTGATTGACTTCTACCATTTTGTCGTAGCTAAACCCAAGCTTTGCCGCCAGCTTATGGGACGCCTCGTTATCCTTGTCCATGAGAATGCGCAAGGTTTTATATGAAAACTCTCTTTGAGCATAGGAAATGATCTTGCGGCATACTTCTGTGGCATATCCTTTTTTCTGAAACTCTGTCCTCACTATATATCCCAGTTCCGGATCATCAAATCCCTCCCGCAGCGACAGTCCGATCCGCCCGATGATTGTTCCGGCTTTTTCTCTATCCTCCACGATCCACAGGCCAAATTCCAGCAGGTGGTAGACGCTATCAATATATTGCCTGATATATGCCCTCTCCTCCTCCGGATCATCAAACAGTGGTTCTATATATCTGGTGTTTTTTGGATCTGCATAGATTTGATACAGTGCCTCCACATCTTCCTCTGTCATCTCGCGCACAATCGTCCGTTCTGTCTCAAAAATTCGCCAGGGGATATGATGATACCGCTCATAAACATGGTTCAGGTAAGAAAGATCCACGTCTTCCAGTCCGGCAAGCAGATACCTGGCATTAGGAAATGCATCCAAATGCTCATATGTCAGCGCAATAGGAAGCACCGCCAGGTGATACGGCTCGACTCTGTGATAAAAATAAGGTATATCTGTCAAAAAAAGAATCTGAGCCTTTTCCGTCTCTGCCAGTCTTATGGTTTCCTTGTCGATTTCTTCTATGACAGTGCGATTCCATGTCTCTTTTGAAATACGGAGCTGCTTTACAATAGGACGGCATATTTCCCTCATCCTTTCCGACTCAGCACAGATCCTGCGATAGAACTCCATGCCTCCGTTATGATCGTATAAAACATCACTCAAGCAAAAGATAATCGTTTTTAACATATCCCTAATATTCCCTCAGCTGATCCGTTCCATCATCGATCGTATTTTCAATCGAACGAACGATAACATCATAGCTATAGCTATCGTTGACCCGGATGGTGACCCGGTCACCCACTTTATGGCCCAGAAGTGCCTTCCCCATCGGGGATTCGATACTGATCAGGCCTTTTATTGAATTTCCCCGAACCGTCGTGACCAGTTTGATTTCCTGTTCTTCATCATCCTCTTCAATGTAGATTCGAATCGTGTTATTCAGTCCGATCTCATCCTCTTTGGAATCATCAGAAACAACGACAGCCGTCTTGATCATCCGCTCCAAATATCGGATTCTGCTTTCATTTTTATTTTTGTCGCGTTTTGCCGCATAATACTCAAAATTTTCGCTGAGGTCTCCCTGTGCCCGCGCTTCCTTGACAGCTTCTATCGCCTCCTTCCTTACGACTACCTTTCGGTATTCGATTTCTTCCTCCATCTTTTGAATATCTTTTTTGGTCAATTCATTATGCATTATTTCCGCCTCTCTTTTTTTATTCTTTCTACAGCACGAATTTTTCCACTACCCAGGCAAATCCATCCTCATCATTGTTTTGTTCGGTTATGACATCCGCACTCTGCAGTACCTCCTGCGAAGAAGCATTGCACATTGCCACTCCCACGCCCGCCTCCTTTAGCATCGAAATATCATTATACCCATCTCCCACAGCGACTGACTGCTCGATGGGAATCTGCAAATAGTCGCACATGAGCTTTACTGCGTTTCCTTTGGACACTCCGATTGGACAGTATTCTTGATATTCCGGCTCGGAATACACAAGATCTAATTCTTTTACATACCGCTCCTTCATTTTTTCTCCAAAGGCACGAAGGCGATCTAAATCCTCGTCAATGACGATCATTTTCGGCGGCGGGGTCGTAAGAATCTGCTCAATCCGTTCACAAATCTGCGATTTCATTTTGGTAAACTGGAGATATTTTTCTAAATAGGGACTGTTCCGTTCCGACAGCACCTTTTCCTCCTGATAGGTCTGGATATACATTCCTGCCTCTCTTGCAGCTTGAAACAAGGAAAACACACTTGGCAGCGGTACACTTCTCTGTAAAATAATCTGATTGCTCTCTGCTTCAAAAATCGTGCCTCCATTATAGGAAATAATATAGTTCCCCCGCGTCAAAAGTCCCAGCTTTTCCGCGATCATTTTTGCACTGCTCACAGAACGCCCGGTGGTAAGCACTAACCTATGTCCTTCCTGTTTCATTTGTTCCATGGCCTCCCTGTTCCTTTTGGAGACCTCTTTTTGGGTGTTCAGCAATGTTCCATCCAAATCGGTAAATAAAATTTTGGTCTTCATTCTTCTTCCTCCGGCAGATGTTTTAAAACAAAGCCGCCTTCCAATGGCTGGAAGCTTCGTTCCGCTCCCTTCTGCTCTTCTTTTTTTACTTCCTCCCAGGCTTCTTTTTTGAATACTGCCTGAGAAGCAATCCTCTCTTTTCCTCTGCGGTCGATTTTTTCATAGGTCCCGTCCGGCTTCAGGACATGAGCCTTTACATTATCCGCAAAGGAAATTTCCAGTATATGCTTTACTTTTTTCTTTAACATAACATCTTCTACCGGGAACATGATTTCCACTCTTCGATCCAGGTTTCTTGGCATCCAGTCCGCACTCGCCATATAGATTTCTTCTTCTTTGTTGTTTCCAAAACAGAAGACTCTGCTGTGCTCTAAGAAATCTCCAACGATGGAACGGACATGGATTGTCTCACTGACTCCCTTGATTCCTGTCTTTAGGCAACAGATCCCCCGCACAAGAAGATTGATCTTTACTCCTGCGCTCGAGGCATCATATAAGGCCTCGATGATATCCGGGTCGCACAGCGAATTCATTTTTGCGATGATATACGCAGGCTTTTGGGCTAATGCAAAGTTTTTTTCTCTCCGAATCAGGAAAAGGAATCTTTTTTTCAGCCAGAGCGGAGCCAGGGACAAGCGGTTCCATCCCAAAGGCTCTGAGTATCCGGAAAGCATATTAAAAACAGCGGTCGCATCCTCCCCGATTGGTTCCCGACAAGTCAAAAGCCCCAGATCCGTGTATAGCTTTGCGGTACTGTCATTATAGTTTCCTGTTCCCAGATGGACATAACGGCGGATTCCATCTTCTTCTCTGCGGACCACCAGAATAATCTTGCCATGCGTCTTTAACCCCCGCAGTCCATAGATGACGTGGCATCCTGCCTTTTCTAGCTTTTTCGCCCATCCGATATTGTTCTCTTCGTCAAATCTTGCTTTTAATTCTACCAGGACAGACACCTGTTTTCCATTCTCCGCGGCCATCTCCAGCGCGGCAATGATTGGAGAATTTCCACTGACCCGGTACAAGGTCTGCTTGATTGCCAGAACATCCGGATCGGCTGCTGCCTGTCTTACGAACTGAATGACCGGTTCAAAGGTCTGATACGGATGGTGGAGCAGAATATCTCCCTTTTGAATCTGTTCAAACATATTGTCCCCGGGAAGCAATTCATTGACCGGAGCCGGGATATACTTTTCCATTTTCAGGTGCTCAAAGCCGGTAAGGGAATAGAGCTTCATCAATACGGTCAGGTCCAACGGGCCATTGATATTGAACACATCATATTCTTTGACCCCGAACTCTTTTCTTAATCGTCTTAACAGTTTTTTGTCCATCCCCTCCTCTGCCTCTAACCGGATGACCTCCCCGGACTGACGCTGTTTCAGCCGCTTTTCAATTTCCGTCAAAAGATCCTTTGCCTCATCCTCCTGAATGGGGAGATCGGCATTTCGCATCACCCGATACGGACTGGCGCAGATGACATCATAGTTGAGGAACAACTGATGCATATTTCTCATAATGACCGTCTCCATAAAAATGCAGGAGCGCATTCCTTCAGCGTTCGGTGGCAGCTCAATGACCCGGTTCAGGACAGAAGGAACCTGGACCGTAGCAAATTCCACTTCCTCATTTGCTCCCTCCTTTTTTTTGAGCAGTGCTCCAATATTGAGTGTCTTATTTCGAATCAGTGGGAAGGGCCTGGAAGAATCAACTGCCATCGGGGTCAGGACCGGATAGATGTTTTTCTTAAAATAACGGTCAACATATTCTCCTTCTTCTTTGGAAAGCTCGTCTCCCTTTGCAACGATCCGAAGTCCTGACTGCTTCAACATCGGAATCATGGAGCGGTTATAGGTGATGTATTGCTGGCGCACAAAATCATGCGTTTTTTTTGTAATACGAATCAGCTGCTCCTTTGCCGTCAGTCCGGAAATATCTTTTTTCTGGCAGCCGGCATATACCTGGTCTTTTAATGAAGCGACACGAACCATGAAGAATTCGTCCAGATTCGATGAGGTGATACTTAGAAATTTCAACCGTTCAAACAAAGGAATGGAACGAGTTCTTGCTTCTCCCAGGATCCGCTCATTAAATTTCAGCCAGCTAATCTCGCGGTTTTCATAATATTCCGGTAATCTAAAATCCATAATAGTCCATCCTTTCTTTTGTCTCTACCAACTCCTCTTCTGCCGAAAGACCGGCCGGACATGAAAAACTTCCAAAAAAGCATCTGCCTCAACCCGAAACAATGCCTTTTCCAAGGTGATATCCTCTCTGGTATCCACTGTGATTACCAGCTCTTTTTCCTTTAACACCGCACGTATGCTTTGAAATTTCTGTTTGTAGCTTAGATCCATCGCATTCACCAGCTTTAGAATAGCGGAAAGCTTAATGACGGTCACCGCTTCTTCCATTCCCAGGCTTTTTGTCAGCTCCTCGTAGGCAATCATAGGAAGGGTCATATTTCTGACCGCATAGGCGACCATATCCCGTTCCTTTAGAGACAACCCGATCAGCTCGGTCGCCCGAATGATATTATAGGAGCTCTCTGCCGGATTGGATAAGCTGATGTAGTGTCCGCAGTCCTTCAATAGTACGGCAATCCGAAGCAGCAGTCCTTCTCTTTGCCTTAGTCCACTGACCCTTTTGATTGCATCAAATAATTCGATCGTAATCGCATCCAACAGCTCCATATGGGAACGGCATCCGGCATAGCGCCCGGAAAGGTGCTTTGCCGATTCTAAAATATCTTTTTCAAAATCATGCCTGCTGCGAATCAAGTGCCTTTTTTCCGCATAATCATATGCGACCCCATCATTTAAATAGGTTCCCGGAATCCAAAGATACTGTGCTCCCATTTCCTTGATTACGCGTTTGTAGATGATCATCGCCGGCTGCAGAAGTCTCGCATACTCAGAAGAAATCTGCATTTCAGAGATGATTTCTTCAGTGCTGTACCTCTTCAACCGCCCATAAAGCTCTTCAAACTCCCTTGCTGTGATAGCATAGCCCTCCACACTCTTGTCCAGCTTTCTCAGGGTCTGTGTCATAAAATCACTCACGGCCACGACATTTCGGATGTTTCTTTCTTTGAGATAGAGCTTCATGAACTCCCGGATTTCACTTCCGATCAGCTCCTCGACCAGTTCCTCGTAGTTACGAACCGTGGCATCGCTCATCTGCATAGAAAAGGAATCCGGAACCCATTTCATTCCTGTATCCCTTCTGCTGATGTCCGGCATGTTCTCCAAATAAAAAATCTTTTCCATCACCCGTAAAATGCCTGCTTTTAAATTCTGTGTCGTGACCAGATGCTCCCGGTCAAACAAGGAAATCTGCAGGCTTCCCCCATCCATATCTACAATAGCTGTAGGGTGCAGAATCATGGAGCGAAAAGCATCTTCCTTTGATGCAATAGATTTATACCCCAAGAACCTCTGTTTTGCATTGTCCAGGACTTCCACTTCAAAACCGGTTCTCACCCTGATCTGATGCAGCACCATGGGTTTATTTTTAGCTTCCCGTATGGCACTGGTAGCATAGACATATTCTACGTCGACGTGATAGGATCTCATGATCTGGCGAAATTCATGCAGGACAATACAGAGCTGGTCTACCAGATCGTTTTCAATCACCCCGCCTTCATAGGTATCCCGCCCCAGAACCAGAATTCTTCGGACATGATCGATTTCATGAATTCCTTTCTTTTTTGAAATTTCAAAAATCTTCATACGAATTTCATAAGAGCCGATATCTACAGCCCCAAAGATGATGTAATTTCCCTTTCGGTTTCTTTTCTCATTGCTGTTCATTCAAATCCCCCAATTCTTTTCTGACTGTATCTGTTGTTACTATTCACAGCCGTTATCCCGCAAGGTATTTTCAAGCGCATTTTGCTCACCGAAGGCGCACAGAGTGTGAAAATCCGGGGTGGCAGTGCGCCAAATACGACCAAAGGGAGTATTTGCACTCTGTGTGCCTTCGGTATGTGCATTTTGTTGCTAT
>CADBUD010000173.1 GCA_902797785.1 uncultured Lachnospiraceae bacterium | reverse complement strand
TTTGGCGCACTGCTACCCCGGATTTTCAAGCAAAATGCGCTTGAAAATACCTTGCGGGATAACGGCTGTGAATAGTAACAAATTTTCTGCTATGAATAATAACAATGTTGGATCAAGAGAGGAATAAAATACTGTGCAGAAAAAAAACACTTCCGTTTTATGGTCATGTCTGCTGTCCCTGGGGATGTTCATTTGCCTGATTTTTCTTACTGTCGGATGCGGACAGGCAGAGGAGCAGGCAAAAAATCAGACCTGCTTTCTGACCATTGACGGAACGACCTTACTTTCCCACAAGCAGGAGCTTGCGGAAGAAAAAAGAGAGCTGGTTCCGGAGGATGGAATTTTATTAGAAAGGACAGAAGTTTCCTTTGCTGATGGGGAGAGTGTATTCGATGTCTTAAAGCGCGTCACCCGGGAGCAGAAACTCCATATGGAATACTCCATGACACCGGTCTATCAGACAGCCTACATTGAGGCCATTGGAAATCTCTACGATTTTGACTGCGGTGAGCTATCCGGTTGGACCTATAGTGTCAACGGAGAGTTTCCCTCCGTCGGCTGCAGCCAGTGTCTTTTGGAGCAGGGGGATGACATTGTTTTTTGGTATACCTGTGAGAGGGGAAAGGATCTGAAGCCTTAACCCTTAAAAACGGCAAAAGGAGGAGCAAGGCAGTGGAGAGAAAAAATATAACCAGTTACCAAAAAGACGGCTTTGCTTCCCTCCACCCGGCAGTTCAATTCTTGTATTTTATGACGGTCATATCCTTTGCCATGTTTTTCCGACATTTGATATTTCTTTTGCTCTCTTTTTTGGGAGCGTCACTTTATTTATGGTATTTGAAACGAAAAGCTGCGGCAGCCTTTCTAGGTCATCTTGCTTTCCCAGTGATCGTGTTGTTTACGGTGTTCAATCCCCTGTTCTCCCATGAGGGAAGCACGATTCTTTTATATTTTCCCAACGGAAATCCCCTGACAGAAGAATCCATCTGGTTCGGCCTTCATTCCGGAATCATGCTTGGCTGTGTCCTGATCTGGTGCAGCTGCATTTATGAAATTTTTACATCAGATAAATTGATGGGATTGTTTGGCAGCTATGCGCCTTCTTTTACGTTGTTGATTTCCATGGTATTTCGGTTCATCCCCAAATGTTATGGGCAGTTCAAGAGAATCCGCGAAGTGTGGAACGCCGCACCACAGGGAAAGAGACAGGGAAAGAGACAGGGAAAGAGACAGGGAAAGAGACAGGGAAAAGGACAGGGAAAAAGAAAGGGACAGATAACAAGAAATTTTCAGATTGTTTCCATCGTGACGACGTGGGCGTTGGAGACCTCTGTGGAAACAGCGGAATCCATGCGGGCAAGGGGATACGGCATAGGACGCAGGAGACAATTTCAAAAGGTCTTTTGGGAACAGAGGGATACATTTTTTTGTATACTTTTTTTGATCGGAGCTGGAATCGAGCTTTGGGCAATCGCGGAAAAGAAAATTTTTATGACCTATTATCCTGTCTTACGAATGAATGAAATGTCACCCGGGGCAGGAATCTTTTATGGAATAGAGACCGTGCTTTGTCTGATTCCGTTTCTGATGGGGATTTGGGAGGAGCTAAGATGGCATTATTGGAAATCAGGGATCTGACTTTTTTTTATCCAGAGGAAGAAAGCCCTGTGCTGGATCAAGTATCTTTTTTGGTGGAACGCGGAGAATTTTTGTTGATACTGGGTGGCTCGGGTTCCGGAAAGACGACCCTGCTTCGTCACATGAAGCCGGTTCTGACACCTCATGGAAAACGATCCGGCACGGTATTTTACCGTGGAAAAAACATAACAGAGCTTACGCCGCGGGAGCAGGCGCAGGAATTGGGATATGTATTTCAAAATCCGGATCATCAGATCGTAACCGACCGTGTATGGCATGAGCTTGCTTTCGGTATGGAAAATCTTCGAATGGATCAGGCACAAATGCAGCTTCGTTCCGCAGAAATGGCGAGCAGTCTGGGAATTTCCGAATGGTTCTCAAAGGATGTGACAGAGCTTTCCGGCGGTCAAAAACAGATTTTAAATCTGGCGTCAGTCATGGTCATGCAGCCGGAAGTCCTGCTTTTAGATGAGCCGGTTTCCCAGCTGGATCCCATCGCGGCGTCTGAGTTTTTGGAAATGGTACGAAAACTGAATCAGGATTTTTTTGTGACCGTGATCATGGTCTCCCATCATATAAATGAAATATTTGCCATGGCGGATCGCGTCCTTTGGCTGGATCAGGGAAAGGTAGCTGCACTGGGTTCCCCGCGAGAAATCAGCGCGGAGTTCCGAAAAAAAAATCAACTCCCACTCCTGCCGCCAATCGTGCAGATCTACGAACAGAGCGGCAGCATGGGAAATTGTCCGTTGACCATACGGGAGGGAAAGAGATGGTTCTTAGAAGAGCTGTCAAAAAAAGAGTCAGCACAAGAAGCAGCAGATTCTTACCGGAAGGAAACGGAGAAAAATCCATCCGGAGAAAATAACCGGAAGGAAACGGAAAAAAAACCATCCGGAGAAAATAACCAGAAGGAAACGGGAAATAAACCATCCGGAGAAAATAACCGGAAGGAGATGGCGGAAAATCCACCGGAGAAAAATAACCGGGAGAAGACGGTGGAAAATCCATCCAGAAAAAATAGCAGGAAAGCCGGGATAAGAAATTTGTTCAGAAAAAATACTGCCAGAACGTGTGAGATTATGGCAGCAGATCATATATATTTCCGCTACCAAAGAGAAGCAGAGGATGTGCTTTCTGATTTTTCCTTTCGTCTGTACGATGGAGAATGTTACTGTCTGCTGGGTGGAAATGGAAGTGGAAAATCGACAGCATTGTCCATTTTGGCAGGACAAAAAAAACCATACCGGGGAAAACGAAAATGCCATAAAGAGCACATGGCCTATTTGCCGCAGGATCCGCAGATCCTGTTTTTAAAAGATAGCATATATGAGGAACTAAAGGATGCAAAAGAGACACGATTAGGTGAACTTTGTCAGAATCAGGAGGGAGACAGCGTAAAAGAGGAGTATGAAGTCTGGGAAAAAGAAATCTATGCGATGACAGGAGTGGAAAAGCTTTTTGACCGCCATCCATACGATCTTAGCGGCGGGGAACAGCAATGTGCCGCACTGGCGAAGCTCCTGCTTGCTCAACCCAGTCTCCTGCTGCTGGATGAACCGACCAAGGGAATGGATGGAATGGGAAAAAAGCGGCTTGGGGAAATGCTTTGGCATGGGAAACAGCGAGGAATTACCATATTGATCGCAACACATGATTTGGAATTTGCTGCCGATTATGCGGATCGCTGCGGACTTTTGTTCCAGGGAAAGATAGTCGCGGAAAATGTCCCGTCGGAATTTTTTGCAGGCAATCGATTTTATACAACAACAGCAAACCGGATTGCGGGAGAGTGTTTTCCTGAAATCATTACCGTGAAGGATGCGGTAGAGGTATTGCAGGAGGCATGGCAGGGTTAAAATGAAAAATTATTATTTATATGGCTGTTTCCTTCTTCTTTTGGCCTATGGGATTTTTTTGAAAAAATTTGAACGAAAAAACATGTCGTCCGGCGAACTCGTTGTCATTGCAGTAATGAGCGCATTGGCAGTGCTGGGACGTTCAATGTTCTTTATGCTTCCATCCGTAAAGCCCATGTCCGCCATCGTCATACTGACAGGAATAGGATTTGGAATCGAAGCCGGATTCCTGACGGGAACCGTCGTAGCGTTTGTTTCCAATTTCTTTTTTGGACAGGGACCCTGGACGCCGTGGCAGATGTTCACCTATGGAATCTTAGGAATCATTGGAGGATTCCTCGGAGAAAAGCTTTCCATCGAGAGGAAAAATCAGAAAAAAGAACCATGGAGACAGCAGGAGAAACAGCGCAGGAGAGAAAAATGGATCGTGGTCCTTGTCGGCAGTCTGTCGGTCATGCTGATCTATGGAGGAATCATGGATGCGGCATCGGTGCTGATGACATATTCCAAATGGAACGCCGGGATGTTTCTAGCCGCCGCTTCGGCAGGACTGCCGGTGAACCTCATTCATGGAGGATCGACCGCTTTTTTTCTCTTTTTCCTGGAAGAACCTTTTAGAAAAAAAATGGAACGGATCAAAAAGAAATACGGTTATTTTCAGAGGGAAAAAATATGAAAAAAAACAAAGCAAATTCAATAAAAATCCGGCTTTTGACCACCATGCTTCTGGCCGGAATGCTTTTTGGCAGCTTTGGCTGCGGCAGCAGGGGAAATACAGTAGAACAGCGTCGGGCAAAAGCAGAAAAATATCTTTTATTACACAACCCGTCGCCGGAATATGGAAGCGTGGGAGGCGAATGGCTGATGGCCGGACTTTCAAATGCCGGAGTGTCTTTCTCCGATGAGTATAAGGAAAATTATTTGAAAACCGTAAAGGACGCCGTAAGGGAAACCGGAGGAATCCTGGAGGAAAGAAAATATACGGAATATTCCAGGGTCGTGCTGGCTCTCTCTGCCCTGGGAGAAGACCCTTCACTGATCGAGGGATATGATCTGACCAAGCCCCTCATGGAAACAGAACGGGTCGCGCTTCAGGGAGTGACCGGCCTATCCTGGGGAATCATAGCCTTGGAAGCAGCAGGGGAATACCAGAACAAAAAAACACGATCAGCCTGTTTAGAGGCAGAAAAAGAAATGATAGCCCTGATTCTGAGAGAGGAGCTTGAAGAGGGAGGATGGAGCCTTATGGGAGAACAGCCGGACGCCGACGTGACGGCCATGTGCATCATCGCCCTGTCTCAGTATCCGGAAAAAACAGAAGCGCTGGTGAAGGCACAGGAACGGGGAATCGAGGCACTTTCTGCCCTCCAGCAGCCGGATGGAAGCTACTGCTCAGAAGGGGAAGAAACAGCAGAAAGCACCGCACAGGTATTTCATGCCTTGTGCGCAGAAGGAATTGATGTGGAAAAAGATGAACGATTCATAAAGCAGGGGGCTTCGATTCTGGATGGACTGGATCACTTTGCGAAAAAGGATGGCAGCTACTCTCATCTGGCAGGGCAGGAGAGTGATGAAATGGCAACGGAACAGGTGTATTATGCATTGGGATTTTATTGACATCATTATTATAAATAGATATTGCAAAATTCTTTTGCTGTGATAATTTTAATTTCCTTGTACTCTCGGATGTCCAAAAGGTCATTGTCGCCACTGACAATATATAATGCTTTCGCATCCACA
>CADBUD010000172.1 GCA_902797785.1 uncultured Lachnospiraceae bacterium | reverse complement strand
TTTTTTGTGAGTGAAGCACAGCGAAAGTCACAGAAAATCCGTGGAAATGGGCGCGAGGTGATGCAGAATGCATCATCTCTGTGCATTTTGTAACAGAGAAGCCGTATGGCTGAACTGTTACAACGTGAACATGAGGAGGGAAAAAGAATTCGCATAATCCCATTGATTTTTTTCTTCAATTCCGTTATGATAGAAAATGAAATTATTTTTATCAAATTTTCCTGCGGTAAAAAAGTTACTCGTTACAAAGAACCATTGACAGGTTTTGGCTGACGGTATAAAATGATGTGCGTGTCTCATGAACAAAACGGCAGGCCGTTTCGTTCATAAGGATAATGCGTTTACTATACAGCAATTGTATGGGAAAGGAGAAAAAAGATGGAATTAATAAAAAAAATCAAAATGAACCGCCTGATCAGCTCAGCAGTGATTTTTCTTTTGGGGCTGGCACTACTGTTCAGTCCAGGCACCATGATCAAGACGGTAGCATCGATTATCGCGGGAGTCATCCTGCTGCACGGAATCTTAAGTATCGTAGAATTTATCCGTAGAAAAAAGCGGGGGCAGACCGATGTGGGAAGCTTGATCAGCGCGGTGCTCAGTCTGATTGCCGGAGGCTTTATCTTAAGCTCCTACCGGCTGATCGTATCCATCATCCCGGCAGTACTTGGAATCATCGTTATCGTAAGTGGCATCGCCAAGCTCGAGGATGCCCTGTCATTAAAAAAATCGGGAATCCCGGGAAATGTTCCGGTCATTTTAGCGGCAATCAATATCCTTTTGGGTGCAGTTCTTTTGTTAAATCCATTCGGCGCGCTCAACTTTACGCTTCGTATTGCAGGATTGATGCTGATCTTTAGCGGCGGCTCCGATCTTTTCAGCCAGATTTTTTTGGCGAATAAAAAAAGTGATGTGATCGATGTGGAAGTGGGCAGAGACGGAGTATATAAAAATCGCAGATTCTAAAAGCCAGTCCAGAGAAAAGGCAGGAAACGATATGAAATATTTTGTGACAGCAGAAGAAATGAAACAGTGTGACAAATATACCATTGAAACGATTGGGATACCATCACTTGTTCTGATGGAACGTGCTGCATTGGCCGTTCTGTCAGAATGGAAAAATAGAAAAATAAATATTTCGGCGCCGCTCATCGTATGCGGTGTTGGAAATAATGGAGGAGATGGAGCTGCCTTGGCGCGTCTCCTTTTTTGTATGGGATCCGATGTCACACTGGTCATTGTAGGAAATCTTGAAAAGGCGACAAAAGAGTTTTTGACAAATTTAAAGATCGCGGAAAATTTAGGGATAAAATGGTATTCAGACATCCCACATAAAGAATATACTATAGTAGCGGATGCCATCTTTGGTGTAGGATTATCCCGGGCAGTAGAGGGAGAGTTTTTGGCTAAGATCAAGCAGATGAATCAGATTTCGGCACCGCACTGCGCCATCGATCTTCCCTCAGGAGTCCATGCAGATACCGGACAGATCATGGGGGGAGCGTTTTTGGCGGATTTTACCGTTACCTTTGCTTTTTATAAGGTGGGGATGGCGTTTTATCCGGCGAGAAGCTATTGTGGTGAGGTAATGGTAAAGGATGTCGGAATTATGGCGCATGATCTGACAACGGAGCATCTGGGCGGACTGGGTGCAGAACGAGAGGATATAAAGCGCCTGCTGCCAAAGCGGCGGCCGGATTCTAATAAGGGAACCTATGGGAAGCTGCTTTTGGTCATGGGATCCAAAAATATGGCAGGAGCCGCAGTGATGGCAGCAAGGGCAGCATATGCATCCGGCTGTGGATATGTACGAATCCTGACGGCAGAAGAAAATAGAAGTATCCTGCAGCAGCAGGTGCCAGAGGCGGTACTTTCGACCTATTCAAAAAAACATTCCGGGAAGGAGTTGAAAGTAATCGTAAAAGAGGCGATGGAAGGGGTCACGGCGGTGGGAATCGGCTCCGGCTTATCGACAGGAAAACAGGCGGAACAGTTGTTGGAAATAGTATTAAAAACGGTAAAAGTTCCACTTTTGTTGGATGCGGACGCCTTGAATTTATTAGCAAAATGGAATTTTTTAGGAGAAAGGAATCCAGAGGGCATTCCTATCGTGATGACGCCGCATTTAGGAGAATTGTCCCGGTTGAGCGGAGAGACGATTTCAAAGATTAAGCAGGATCCTGCGGCATTTGCCAAATGGTTTTCTAAAGAACATCAGATTACCCTGGTTCAAAAAGAGGCAACGACCATTGTGGCAGCACCTGGAAAACGGATGTATGTGAATCTGACCGGGAACCCGGGAATGTCCACCGCAGGTTCGGGGGATGTTCTGGCAGGTCTTTTGTCTGGCTTTTTGGCACAGAGGATGGAAGCATGGGAAGCAGGAGTTCTGGCGGTCTGCCTTCATGGAATGGCAGGAGATCTTGCGGCAGAAAAAAAGTCAGAGATTTCCATGACGGCTCTGGATCTGGCAGACCAGCTTTCTAAAGCCGTCCTGCTCTGTATGGAATCATAG
>CADBUD010000171.1 GCA_902797785.1 uncultured Lachnospiraceae bacterium | reverse complement strand
TCTACCTGATCATTTTTGTCCCACCAGCCTACAATGAAGCGAATCCGGCCATCGATGACCCGATATCCTCTTTGTTCCAGTTTCCTAAGCATTTCCCTTGCTCTTTGAGACAGCCGGACGACCTTTACCGTGCTTCCTTCGATTTCCCTTTCCAGATCATATCCTGTTTTGGTCAGCTTTTGTCCACTTCTTAACCTCTGAATCATACGCGACTTATCCTTAAAAAATCCGAGATTTACATCTCTGTGGGAAAGAGGAAGCAAAAACTCTTTCGGCTCCGGATAGTTTTGGGAATCAAGGAGAAAATTTACTGCGAACGAATCGAATGCGGTGTCCTGATAGTAAAGATATAATTCTTTTTTTGCTCTTGTCATTCCAACGTAGAGCCGCCTGCGTTCTTCGTCGGAGGTGATCAGAGCTTTTTCTTTCATCATGAGATAAACAATGTCAAATTCTCTTCCCTTGGCTTTATGTATGGTCGAAACAACGATTTCTCCCTCCCTCCTTGAATCAAAATCTGACAGAACCGACTCATGAATGAATTGTTCTAAATCGGAACGGTATTTTTTTTCATGAAGAGAAGCAAATTCTGACAAAAGATTCAGACAGTGGGGAAGGCAAGTACTGGTCTGATACAGCTGCATCAGACGCTGCTTTGCCCGATTCCATGTTTCCTCTGTAATCAGCGGCGTCTCCGGATCCCGTCCTAAAAGCTTTAAGAACATCCGAAGCTCTGCGAGCTGATACAGATCAAAGCCCTCGTTGTCCTGAATCAATTTTGCACGCATTCCTTCTTCTCCTAGTGCTCCTATCATCCTCATGGCTTCTTCATTGGTGTTCGTTAAAATTCCTATGGTCTTTCTTTTATTGTTTCCGCTTTCCTTCTTTATCGCCCTGGCAATCGGAAGCTCCATATTCCTGCTTTGACATCGGATACAGATGACCTTTCCCGCCTCTTCTCCTGCCGCCTTAAGCGGCTGATTCTTCAATCTTTGTCCAATAGATAAAGCAAACCGGTCTGCGAATCGGACAATCTCCTCTCCGCTTCTATAATTTTCCAGCAGCTCATATTTTTTGGCTCCCATTTCATCGATCAGCTTTTTCATATATCGTGAGCTGGCGCCGCGAAACTCAAAGATATTTTGATCATCATCCCCCACGGCAATGATCCTTAAATTCTCATTTTTTTCTTTGATTGCCCAAAGCAGGTCAAACTCGTTTTCGTCCATATCCTGCGCTTCATCGATGACGACCACCGTCTTGGTCATCTGGGACAATTCCACCTCTCCGAGTCGAATCAGCTCTGCTGCCCTTTTTACAACATTTTCGGATTCCTGAAGATTTCCAATCTTACCAAGCAGATCAAAGCTATAGGAATGAAACGTCTTAATTTCCAAAAAGCGGGAAGCATTTCCAAGCAGCTCATGCATCCTGTGCTGAAATTCGCTCACCGCAGCTCTCGAAAAAGTCAGCATCAGAAGCTGCTCATACTTTACCTCATCCAAAAGAACCAGTGCTGCAAGCTTATGTACCAGAACCCTGGTCTTTCCGCTTCCGGGACCTGCCGCCACCACGATATGTGCAGACTGCTCATCATCAATAATCTCTCTTTGCTGCTTTGAAAGATTCCCGAACAACTGATCATATTTTTCCGGCGTAATGTTTTTGTTGATTTCCCCCTGACGATTTCCCTTGAAATATTTGGTCAAAAAACCTTTATAATTCATGTGAAAATAATCACTGACAAACTGTAAGGCATCCTGATAGCTTCGCACCATCATATTGGCATATTCCCCCACAATGTGGATCTGTTGAATTTTCTGCCGGTAAAAATCATTTAGCTGCCGATAATCTTCTTTTTTATACTGAATCCGGTTATCCATCTCAAGGCGTTTCAGCTCCATCCGGTTATATAAGACAAAAAATCCGCCTTCAATAGAAATTGCTCCCATTTTTTCCAGATAAAGCAGTGCCTCTTGTATCTGTACATAGGAGACAGGACCGTTCTTTTCCTGATATGCCTTCTCAAGCTCTATGACAGAAAAAAGAACCCGGCGTTCTTCCTTTTGGGAGGATCCACTCTTTTCCGCCCTTGCAAACAGATACTCTGTCAGGAAGCGACTTTGCTGAATTCGATTTCGATATTTTTCCTCCAGCTCTTCCAGTGAAAATCCCGGTACCAGCTCTAACAGCTTCTCTCTGTTCTGGTATCTTCTTTCAATATATCCCCGAATCGTCCAAAAATACAAAAGATTCTTGATTTCCTTTACATGAATCCCTCGGATATGTCTTTGTTCCACCAGCTCATGAAGTTCTTTGATCTGAATCAGTCGGCATCCCGCTTTCATCTGCTCCAATAAAAGCTCTTCCAACGCAGCATATTTTTTTACCATATTGAGTGCTTTATTGATGGTGTCGGTCCCTTTGATCCATGCTGTCAAGTCCTGGTCATTTTCCAAGATTTTCATTTCTTTTAATCGCTGGATTGTCTCCAATACCTCTTTTAGGGGAATCCCCAGGATATCCGCAATATAATCCACCCTGCTTTCTGCTTCTTCTTTTCCTGCCTTTAAAACACTTCTTTCAGATACCAACAATCCCATGATTCGCAGAGCATGCTCTTTTTTCTTTCCTTGAAGCAGATTAGACATGTGAATGAGGCGAGACGCTTCTTCCATGCTGCGGACACAGATGCTGCTGGCATAAACTCTTGGAATATTTTGTCCGCGTTTGATATATCCGGCAGTTTCAAGTGCTGTAACTGCCGTCTTTACCCGCGTTTCCACATCCATGACAGACTCATCCCATCCGGCATTCCTGGCAATCTCTAAAGCAGAGCACCGTACCACATCCCGGTTTTTAGACAGAATCTTGATTGCCCGAAAAACCTGCTGAATCTCACTCTGGGTAAGACGGGTCTGATTTAAAAGAAGAAAATGCTTATCCAGATCATTTTCATGAAACAAAACATAGCACTCCGCGCTTAGCGAGGGATCTCTTCCGGCCCGTCCGGCTTCCTGTACATAGTTCTCCAAAGAATCAGAGATATCGTAATGAATCACCAGACCTACATCCTTTTTATCGATTCCCATGCCAAACGCTGAGGTCGCCACAATGATCCGAATCTCTCCATTCAAAAAAGCTTCCTGATTCGCTGTTTTTTCCTTGACGTCCATCTGCCCGTGGTAAGGCAGGGCAGGCAAGCCGTCCGCTGTCAACTTCTTTGCAATTTCGACCGTCCGCTTCGTCCTTGAAACATAGATAATGACCGGGCAGGATCGATTCTCGATCAACTCCCGCAAAGCCAGATACTTTTCATGATCGTTGGCTTTATACAGGACTTTATATTGAAGATTCGTTCTCTGTGACTTTGCTGCATAGATTTCCAATTCGATTCCTAACTTCTGTTTAAAATAATCACAGATATCCTGAATCACCTTCTGCTTGGCGGTAGCCGTGAAACAAGAGACCGGAATCTGCCAGGTGAGCTGTTTCTTTTCCATCAGACTTCGAATAAAGTCGCCGATATATAAATAATCTACCCGAAAGTCCTGCCCCCAGGCAGAAAAGCAATGAGCCTCATCGATGACGAACCGAACGACATTCCGGGACAATAATAGTTTTTCGATGGTTTTAGAGCGGAGCGACTCCGGAGAAATGTACAACAGACTGGCCAGTCCACTGGCGACCCGTTCAAATGCCTCTGCTCTTTCTAAAGGATCTAACATTCCATTGATGGTAACTGCATCTACGATTCCCATCGAAGAAAGATGATCCACCTGATCCTTCATTAGAGATTGAAGCGGGGAAATGACCACGGTAAGACCCTTGACACTTTCTCCTGCCATCAGCGCCGGAAGCTGAAAGGTAATTGACTTTCCTCCTCCCGTTGGAAATATGGCTAATAGAGACCGGTTCTTCACAGCCGCCAAAGCAGCCCTTTCCTGCAGGGCTTCCCCATCATAGGTCCGAAATGAATCATATCCAAAAAAATCCGTTAGTCTTTTTCTGACATTTAATTGGTTATTGCAGTATTCACATTCTTTTTGGGGGTGTTCCGGATGAAACAGCTTTTTTAAAAACCCGGTCTTTTTTGTGGAATACGACAGGCAGGAAATATTTCTAAGATACTGCATGACCCGATCTATTTTTGGATAACGGTAGCGAACCCACGATGGAATAACAGAATGTTCCTCCTCGGCCAAAATCAGTGCCAGACTGTAGGACAGCTCCACCGGCAGATTCTGCACCAGTTTGGTCAAATTTTTATTGCTGCAGATTTTTCCCGAAAAAAAGGAGGCTATTGCAGATTCCACATCGATCTGCGCAGAATATTCCAGATATTGAAAAAAACCGGAAAACTCTTTTTCACGGTATAGAAGAGAATAATAGATATCCTTTTGCTCTTTTTTCAGACTGTGAAATTGTTCTATTTCATCATAAAATAGCTCTCTGGATTTCATGGAATCATTTAGAGGGTTGCTCAAAGAATCCGTCAACAGCTTATCATCTTTTACCAGATGATGATACGGTCGGGAAGGAAACAATAGTGGGGAAAGCCAAAGAGTATCCACACATGATTTTTCCTTTATTCTGTTTTCGTCTAAATACTTTAGATCGCATCCAAAAATATTATGTCCGCCGATCGTATCATAGGATTCTGCAAATTCTAAAAACTTGAGTTTTGATCTTGAATGAAATTTTCGATTTTCTGCATCTATCGCGCCGATATCCAAAATCTGTTCGGTTTCCGGGTTGATCTCCAGGTCAAAAAACAGAATCTGTTTCATGAGCTTCTCCTTTCCCCTGCCTCCAAAAGGGTCAGGTGAATAGATTGATCAGCATATTCAATACTCCGATCACTGCACCGATCACTGCTCCCAGATTAACGATTCCATCCAATTCTTTTTTCATCACGGACAGACAGAGCTCTTCCAATTCCTCGATCTTCATCTCGGCAATCTTCTGCTCGATCATGTCCTTCATATGAATCTTTTCCAACATCTTAGGCATATGAGAACGAACAATCTTGGTATAAAGCTCTCCTACTGCCTGTTTCAGCTCTGTGCGATACTCATCCAGATAACCGGAGGCTTCTGAAATGGTGAGCGCCTCAATCTTTGACTGCTCTGTCAGCAGAAATTGATAGACCATATCATCCCCATGTTCTTCGATATATTGATTTACTTTTTTTTCGATTTCTTCACCTATGGAATCTACCAGACCTCCGCCTCCGAACATGGCGAACAATCCGCCTCCCAGCTTTTCTGCTACGAGCTGCATGGCCTGTTCCCGCACGATCGCGCCCAGATTGGCCTTCACCAGATAGTCTGCCGTTTCTTTGGAAAGCTTCTCAACGATTTGGTCTGTCAAGTGATCGTATTTTTCTTCTCCGATCCGTGCCAAAAGCGCTTGTTTTAAAGATGTCTCATTTTTATTGCATTGGTCTAACAGGCGGTCTGCCTGCGATGTCACCTGTTCAATGCTTTCCTCTGATAATAGAGCAGAGGTCAGCATTTCTTCTGTCAAAAGAGAGGTGGTGACCGCCTCGGCAATGGCATGTCCTAAGCGGTCCTTCTCCTTAGGAATCATTCCAGGAGTAAACGGAAGTTTCCATGAACCAAGATGTTTCTCCTCATAGGGATGAAACAGCATTTTTACAGCAATATAATTAGTGAAATAACCAATCACAGCACCCACCAATGGCCCCGACAGATATTTTAACCACATCATCATCTTATCCCCCTGATCTTATGCCAGCTTTTTAATCCGTTCTAATGCTGCCAGTGTATTTTTATAGCTTCCGAATGCCGTGAGACGGAAGTACCCTTCTCCATGCGGTCCAAAGCCGGAGCCCGGAGTTCCTACAACGTTCGCATTTTCCAAAAGATAATCAAAGAAATCCCAGGATGTCATTCCTTCCGGCGTCTTCAGCCAGATGTACGGCGCGTTCACTCCGCCGGAAACGCTATATCCGGCTTCCCGCAATCCCTCTAAAATTGTCTTTGCATTTTTCATGTAGTATGCGACCTGCTCTTTTAACTGTGCGTTTCCGGCTTCGGAATAGACCGCCTCTCCGGCCCTCTGGATAATGTATGGCGCCCCATTGTATTTAGTCCCATGTCTTCTAGCCCACAGGGCATTTAAAGAAACGCCGTCTTGTTTTAATTCCTTTGGAATAACGGTATAGCCCAGACGGGTTCCGGTAAATCCTGCATTTTTGGAAAAGCTCTTTAATTCGATAGCACAGGTCTTTGCCCCATCACACTCATAAATCGTATGCGGCACGTCGTCCTCACTGATATAGGCTTCATACGCTGCATCATAAATAATGACCGCCCCGTTGGCATTGGCATAATCCACCCATTTTTGAAGCTCACTTTTCTTTATGGTCGCTCCGGTCGGGTTGTTTGGAAAGCACAGGTAGATAATGTCCGGTGTTTCTTTTGGAAATTCCGGCGCAAAATCATTTTCCTCTGTGCATGCCATATAGATGACACCCTCGAACCGCTCGGTCGAAGCATCATAATCTCCGGTACGTCCCGCCATAACATTGGTATCTGCATAGACCGGGTAGACCGGATCGCATACGGCAATCTTGTTGTTCAAAGAAAAAATCTCCTGGATATTTCCAGAATCACATTTCGCCCCATCAGAAACAAAGATCTCATCGATGGCGATGTCACAGCCGCGGGCTTTATAGTCATGCCGGGCAATCGCGCTGCGCAAAAACTCATATCCGAGATCCGGTGCATAGCCATGGAACGTCTCGGCTGCTGCCATTTCATCTACTGCCTGATGCAGTGCCTCGATAATCGCCGGCGCTAAAGGCTGTGTCACATCTCCGATTCCTAACCGGATGATGGTCTTTTCCGGATGCTGCTCCGTGTAGGCCGATACCTTTTTCGCAATGGTGGAAAACAGGTAGCTTCCCGGAAGTTTTAGGTAATTTTTGTTGATTTCAAACATTGTTTTCTCCTTTTCCTATCGTAATGCTTTTCTGGTTCCTGGTTCCGTTTTTGCTTTTTCATTATATAATAATCATTTTT
>CADBUD010000170.1 GCA_902797785.1 uncultured Lachnospiraceae bacterium | reverse complement strand
GCTTTCTTTTCAGAAGTACTAAATGCAGTATCATAAAACTCATTATTTAAGTATTTACAAATATATGATTGCTTCCAATTATTTGAACCGTCATCATATTTTGATTGGAATAGGATTGTTTTACTTAGCAACAACAAACCGCCATTTTCCTCTTTCAGCACAATCCACTCAATCGGCTTACCGTCCCAAGTGCCAAGCGTGATAATACGTTTACTCATATCAACCCCTCCTTATTCCGCCAAATGAACACGAATCACTTCCGCTGTGTCGTCCGGCTCTTTTTCTTTCGCCACGCAGTATTCCAGATCTTCGGGTGCTTCCTCAATCGTGCGGATATAGATATCTGCATCCTTATCCACAACAGGAATACGGCAGCGAATCTTATGGATAGCGGCATCAGTAACAGGCATCTTACCTGCACTCGGCAGAGAGGTATAGTAAATCTCAAAGTCCTCACTGCTCGCCACGCCAAAGCGCACCCACTGTCCGTAAATCGCTTCATTACGGTCAAGCACCATGCTGAATTTACCTTTGCGTGCCTTTCCGATGTTGAACATAAACTTCGACTGACTGTCAGCCTGAATACGTGAGATTATTCTGATTGGACCGCCTTCACGTCCCTGAATCAAGCCGTATGCAACACCCGTCTTGCCTGTCGGCGCAGTAATGTCTGTGTTGATTGGCAAGCCCTTCTGCTTTTGCAGTTCCATGGCTTCCGCTGTACCAAGCGGCGGGAACAGCCGGAAGTGTGTATTGCCGGATTTTCTGGCATTGAGCTTATCATTTTCCAGCAGAATATACTGCGTGAACAGTTTTCGCAGAATAGGAGATTTACTGGAATTTCCGGCAAGGAAAATCTGAATCTCGTCAACGCCGCTGTTCTCTACTGTTTTATTATCGAACAAGAGCATAACAGAAGAAAAGAAATGCTTCACGCCACGCTCAATTCGTTCTTCCAGTATGCGTGTCAAATCAACGGAGATCGCGCCCTGTTTCTGTACATATAGTGTCTGTTCAGCCTGCATATCTCCATTGTTATCAAACAGATCGACTGTAACAGTGCCGTTTTCTTTCAGTTTCTTTATCATATCACTGTTGCGGAACAAATATCCGTGATACTCTACCATATCAGAATTATCCGCCTTAAGTTCTTCTGCAGCTTCTATTTTTTCTACCGTCTCTTTTTTTGCCGTTACCGCCGTCGTTTTTGCTTCCATCGTTTTTGCTGCCGTCTCTTTGAACTCGGCGGATTCAGCATTTTTATCCGCAATACCGATAATGCCTTCCCAGAACGGACGCAGGGCTTCCATGAGCTGTTTGGTGTTGCGCTTCGCTGAGGGCGTATTCTTTATCGTCGTTTCGCAGCCTGACGGCTTTTCGCAATTGGGAGGAAGCGTAAAGCTAAAACCGACAGATTCTGTCTGATCATCCTCCGATACAGCCTGCTTTCCCGTTCTCATAAAGTCATTGTTTGCCTTGAAAATCTCAAAAGCAAGCAGTTCCAGCAAATTCTCACCGCCAAGATACTTGTCTCCCTCGGTGTTGAGATGCTCAATGACGTAATCCTTATCTTCTTCCTCACGGACAGTATCATCCGCACCTCGCCAGATGCCGAAATCAAAGTCCGTTGTACCGCCGCCGAAGTCAAAAATGGAATAGATATACTTCTCGTTTTCATCTTCGGGGTCAAAGCCATATCCCTGTAAAGCCGTGATTGCATAGGCCTCCGGTTCGCTGACACCCATTCTCACACGGAATTTTTTGCTTGCTGTTTCGTTGTTCTGAATGGTTTCGGGCAGTGACTTCCAAAGTCCAGCACGGAAGCTTTCGAGGATTTTATTTTTGACCTCCAGCTTATAGGTGACAGGGAATGAGATGACATAATCCAGATAGATGCCCGCATGCATATTGTTGATATACAAGCCGAGATAATAAGCATACAGTTCCAGCGGATTGAAGTCGCCCTCTTTCAGACTGATAAACGGCGGCAGTTCCCTTTCCGTATTGCCTTTCTGCTGGTCAATGATCTTTGCGCCCCTGCGGTCATCTCCGCACCACTGCTTGATATCGTAAAAGAACGAGTCAAAGAAACTGTTATTATCGCAGGATTTCAAATCCCGATCTGCTGCATGGGAGACACGCAGGTCGTTAATTGAAGTTTCCGGTCTGCCTGTCCTGCCTGCATAATCACGGAGGAACTTGTCCAGATTGAGAAATTCCATAATCGTCGGATTTTCATAATGGTGTGCTTCCGGTGCTTTATTCAATTTACCGATACCGACACGCAGCAGTGTTGTATGCTCCTGACCGTCCTGTACGGAGACAATGGTACTCTTTGTGCCGAAGTCAATTCCAATCAGACCATTCTCATGAATGTCGCTCATCGGATTCCTTGCACGCAGAGGCTGTTCCAGTTCGGCAAGTACCTGACCCTCTTCCGCTTTAAGTTCCCCCTCAGACCAAAGCTCCCAATGACCGGAATTGACATCCGTGAGACACTTCTTATCATATTTTTCAAGGTCGGCACGAATGGTATCGCATTCCAGTAAGCTCTGGATATAAAATTCTGCAATTTCAGATGTCAAGACAAAGTGTTTCATCACCTTGTCATTTACTTCTTTTTCGATTTTCTTACGGTCTATTTTGAAGATTTCAAGCAGGCTGTCAATATCTTCCTCAGATACTTCTGCAACAGAACGCTGTTTCAATACGGCAACTGCCTGCTTCAACGTATCATCCGTCAAGATTTTATATTTTTCAGACAAGATTGCTTCCGTAAATTCTTTTTTTCCGATCTTGACAAACCCTACCTGTACAGAATCGCCGTCATTCCAATTCGCATAGCGTTCTGTTTCAACGCAGAATGAACCACCTGCAAAACCGATCCAATGCCCCTTTTGAAATTTTTTTGATGCCTTGATCCCCTGCATAATTTCATCAGGGCATTTGCTTTTACTGTCAAAAAGACCGACCATTGTTTTTTCATTTAACTCTGCACATTTTATGTCAAAGTAAGTGTCTTCAAGCTTCTCATAAACACTCTGAACAGGTACGGCAACCTGTAATTTATTATTCCAGTAGCCCTTTTTGCCATTCAAAGAGAATGCAATCCATGTTTCCTTGAAAAATGCTTGCTCCTGTGCTTTATATTTGGATGGCAACATTTCCCGGAACGTCTTATAAAGCTCTGCGTGTTTGATTTGATCTAATATATTGTCTCTCAGTACAACACAGCTGACGGATTTTGTTTCCTGAATCATCTTTCATACCCCTTTTTATACTCTTGATACTTCCCATAATAATACTTCATCCATGTCGTCATTTTCTCAGGTGACGTATCATCGCTTTCTATATCTTTCTCCACTTTTGTGTATGATGCGGTCATTGAGATAATTTCTTCTTTCCGGATATTCATAAAACTGCCTGCTTTCGCCAAAAGCATCCCATTTTCCTTTCTGATTTCGGTCGGCTCTTTGATTTCAAGCAGTTTTACTGCTTCTTCTATTTTTGTTCTGCTCCAGATGCCGTCCTTACTTTCGCACTGTGCTGACATAAGATGTTCATCTGTTTCGGGCTTTTCATCGTAAATCAGGCAAAAATCTGTTTTATCATTGCTGCACATTCCGGCATATTCTTCCCATTCACGCCAGTATGTTTTCGTGAACGGTACTGCTTTTTTTCCACCGGATTTTATAACATGAAATCCACCTGCTTCGTAGAGCAGGGAAGTAATTATATTGTTCTGTATCCAGAACAGGTTGTGAATTATTTTCATTGATGCTTACACCTCGATATTCAGTTCAGTCAGTTTACGGTCAATCTCAGTTTCAGATACGGACGGATCAATCTCAGTCATTGCACCGGCGATGGCATCCTGAACCTTCTTGTCAACCGAAACATCCTGAGCTTTATTATGCAGATAATTTGAAAAATCGTCCATTGATAAACCGGCAGACTGCAAATGCTTGGTATATACAACAAAATCAGAAGGTGAGAGAATCTTATTCAGCCTTGCAAGGTCGGCAAGGATATCTGCTGTGATTCCGATAAGCTCCGGATTTTTCAGACCTGTGGCATCGAATCCCAGCTTTTCGTTGATGCACTTCGTGTAAAGATAAGTACCTGTTGCACGGTAAGCAGAACGCTCTTCCTCGTCCATGTTTTTCAGCTTGTCCTTTTCCTCATCTGTCAGTTCAATTTCTTCCTGAAGATGCTTGATATAAGCTTCGGTAGAATCAAAATCTTCGGGCTTCTTATCGGACTTTTCAGCCTTCATAGCAAGCTCATCAGGTTCGTCATTATCTTTTTCTTTTATGCTGAGAGCTTCCGCAATTTTAGATACGATAGAAGCCACAATAATAATCGCATTTACGATTTCAAGCGGCGGGAATGCAACTTCAATCGTTGCAACCAGCTTTGATACCACGCCGCCGATTGCGCCGCCTAAAGCAGTTCCTGCAATTGCTGTGCAAAGAGAACTTACACCTCTGCAAATCGCACTGCCGATTGCACTCAGTCCACTGCTGATAGCACTGCCTACACCACTTACAAAACTACTGATCAAACCCATATTTTATCGCTCCTTTACATATATTTCCTGATGATGTACTTATACAGCTTTGCTGCCTTTTCGTAACGATTCATATAATTCCCAAGACATTCCACGCCGATGATATCTATAACGCTTTTGATCGCTTCTGATGTTTCAGCCGGAAGTGTTCCGGAATTTTCGTTAAACTCAATATTCCAGATGTTCACAAGTCCCTGATTCAGTTTCCTGATACACTCGAACTGTTCCGCTGTTGGCTTTTCTTTGAACAGCTCCAGTCCCATATATAAGCCCTTTTGATAATGTTCAAGATAGTACAAAGCGGCACTTCTTCGTATTTCATCGTCAGACGGCGGTTCGGCAGAGGTATCCGTAGAGGATTTTATCTGTATCTGAATCGCTTTTTCTGTGCCTGTCGTGAAGTATACGGCACGTCCGGCAGGGAGGGAGGACAGAAACTCTTTCTGCTCATCTTTCAACATAACGGTATTGCCGACTGCTTCCTTATCATCTCCCGCAAAAATACGGTGAATGATTTTGGTGTTGGTGTTCTTCAGGACATCAGGGGTGAGCTTGTTCGGGATCTGATCGACAATCACAAGGGATTCCCCGTATTTTCTGATTTCCGCAAGCATATCCGAAAACATTTCCACGCTCTGCTTTTTGCTCGGATTGTCCCCGGGAGAATGTTTGCTGAGAAGTCTGTGCGCTTCTTCTACAAGAGTGATATGCCGGAACTTTCCGACGGCTCTATACTTTTCTCGGATTGCCTCGGAGAGATTGATCAGAATAAAGCCCATAATCAGCGACTTTTCAGCACTGCTGCGAATGTTTTCCAGTTCAAAGACAACCTTATAGTCGAGCAGTTCCATAAAATCGACAGAGTTCTGCGTATTCAGCAGGAATCCCTTTCCGCCGCTTGTAAGTCCAAGAAGTCTTGCTTTGATCGAACCGATATAATCATTTTTCAGCCGCTCATCAAAGCCCTGTTCTCCAACAACTTTTTCACAATTTTCAATCAGATCGGAGATCGTTGGAAATGCTTCCCCTGTACCGTTAAACGGGTCTTTATACCGGTTGTTTCTGTTCGTGTAAATATTCCAGCCTTTTGCTTCGTAGCTCTTATATAGTGCCTGCTCTATGATCTGCGGTATCGCTGCTTCCATATCAAATGCTGACTCAATGCAGGCACATAGCATATCCACACGGGACGTGATGCTCTCATACTGATAGAACATGAGAGGATTCATACGAAGCGGCGTTGTCTGATTATCGCCAAGCGTGAAAATCAGCAAATCTTTATGCTCACGAATCATGGCACGATATTCCGTTTTTGCCGGTTCGATCACAAGAAACGGAATATCTGCCTTTGTAAGTATGGTCTGGCAGGTGGTTGTTTTTCCGCTGCCTGTAACGCCTGCGACAAAAATATGCTTGTCCAAATCAGCTTTATCGAGATAAACAGGACTTTCCTGCAGGATATTACCGTTCTGTATCAGGTATCCAAGCTCAATGCGGTTGTCAGCCTGTTCCGGCTTTTCAAAATTCAGCCCGAATTCTACTTCCTCATTCAGACTTAATCCGACAACTTCCTTTTGCGGAAGTCCTGCGATCATGCCAAGTTCATTCGTTGTGATCCAGTTGCCGAAATGGGATAATCCCTCCTTGCGGATAAAATGGTGCATTGCAAAATGGGCGAGATACTTTTCTTCATCATCTGATCTATAATACCCATAAGGAAGCTGGAACGAAGAAAAAGCCTTTTTCGCATCCTGCCAGACATCAAATGACTGTAACGGAATCTTGTTTCCGTTCTCACCTGAATACAAGGCGGTGACAGTATTTTTGATTTTTTGCAGTGATGTCGGCTCCGATGCGAACACACACATAGATGTGAGGAACGTGCCTTTCCCCTTACCATAATCAAGGCGTGGGAACACAATATCGTCCATGAACTTCATGAAATCCTGAATCTTTCTGTTTACATACTCAACCGTTGTGGTATTGGATTCCGATGTGCCGGTATTTGTTCCGGTCGTGGTGCTGTCGCTTTCAGTTTTTGAAGTGTTTGTGCCTATCGTTTGGGAGTGAGATTCATTCGTTCCTGTCTGGTGGGAGTCAGAACTGCTGTCACCGACACTGCGACTTTTCGAGCCACTATGGGAAGTAGAGGAACTGTTACTGCTGCTGCCTGTACTTGTTCCTGTACCTTCTGATGTTCCTGTGGTATCGCTGTGATTCTCTCCCTCAGTATGCGTATCACTTTCAGAGTTTCCAGTTGTATTCGTTGTTGAACCTGACGAGCCGTCAGTGTTGCTCGTTCCTTTCGTTGAAGAATCGGTTCTTCCGGTATTACTGCCTTTTCCGGTCTGAATATTCAGCTTTGCAAATGGCGATTTATCATCATAAAATCGATAAAGATTTTCCTGTATCTGAAGAATGGCATCCGTATTCAGAGGCTTTGCGATAACGAGAAAACAATAAGAATCTCCATACATGACATTGATCAATCTGTCAATGCCCTGATATTTTTCATCGTCCTTATTTGCACCGGGAACACCTTCAATCGCACCAGCTTCCGGCATATTCGACAAGATTTCGAGAATATGGCTTTTCTCATCATTTCCAAGAGCTTTTACACGGCTTCCACGGAAATTGCCCTGAATGGACGGCATAAGAATATGATCTCCAATATCCTTGATCTCAAAATCCAGCTCTTTTTCACTGCTAAGATCCTTTGATATGCCATAATAGAAATCTACTTTTTCTTTCTGACCGACAATCAGGAATACAAAATGGATCCCATCCATTTTCAGTGATGACAGCACATTTTCAAGGGCTTCCTTTTTAGGCGCCTGCTCGTCATAGCATATATTCGTGATGTGCAAAAGATAAAAATCCTTAACAGCTATGTCTTTTCCGCTTTCAAAATTCATGCTTTGAGACAAATACATTACGTCTTTATCGAGGAAAACATCCTTTCTCTTATCCATACGATCACAACTCCTATACACGGACGAAAGAACGACAAATGACAGCTCCGGTATTCACTGATTTATAGCCTCTTAGAACAACCTGAGTGATCTTACCGGACGTAGCGCTTCCCGTACATCTATCATATTTATCATCGTCAAATGAATATCCGACTTCTACACCATCTCTTACATACATTGGCTCTCTGAGTGAACTGTTAAATATCTCAAAGAAATAATCAAAAATATCTTTTAATACTTCTATACTATTCGTATCACCATTTGAACCGGCGAGTCTTTTCGTATATGTCCATATCGCTTTCAAATGATCGGAAGTAGAGCAGGATGTAATAAATAGAATTTCATCCTTATCACATATCACATCTGAAAGCCCCGTTCTAATCGTTGTGGAAAGCGTTCTGTAACGACCGAGCAAACTCACCGGATTTGAAAAACGTTCTTTTAATTTCTGAACATTTTCATTCGCCTTTGCAAGAGATGCGGATAACGCCTGTTCGGTTTCCCGTGTTTTTTGATATTCTCGCTCCAGATCATCCAGCCGCTTCGTGCAGGCATCCAATTCCTCTGTTGCTTTTTTAAGCTCGTTCTTTAAGCGAACTTTATCATCTGAAAGTTTTTTATTCTCTGATTCTAAGTTGCCGCATTGTAACTGCAGCTTCACACTGCTGCTTTTGTATTCCCGCATTTCTAAAACAGCTTGCTGACATTCATCCTGAGATTGACCGAGCTGTCTTTTGAGCCGTTCAATCTCAGCTTCAAGTGAGGCAATCTTTCTTTTTTCAAAAAATCCTGCCTTAGAATCCGACATGGCTGTTTCAGCAGGATAGGAAGTGGATGCTTCTTGCGATGCAGAGCAAATACGACGAATCTTATTTTGAATAGAGGGAGATCTGTCAAGTAAGTTTAAGACCAAGCCTTCAAGGTCTTTTTCTTTCATTCCCATAACGTCCTCCTATGTTATTTAACTGCTGTTTTCAATTAAGAAAAATCAAATAAAAACATTTATTAGTTTGCATCACATTTTTAATACAAGCTTTTATCTGTTGTAATTTTTCACAATCAGCCTATCGATTATGCTTATATTTTAGGTTAATTTTACCCTAATGTCAATAGTTCAACCTCAAAGTTTTGATACCTCTCCCTATACCATTCCAAAACCATCAGGAAATCTTCATACCCAGCCATTTCCCTTAAATCAGGATCTATCTTAGCAAAT
>CADBUD010000169.1 GCA_902797785.1 uncultured Lachnospiraceae bacterium | reverse complement strand
GATCCGGTAGATGGTCTGGATGTTTCCATCCTCCAAAAGGAAATCCTGCAGTCCATTCTTGGAATCGAAGATCCGAAAACGAGTGACAGGATTGAATTTATCGGCGGGATTCGGGGATTGGAAGAATTAGAACGGCGTGTGAATGAGGGCTGCGCAGCTGCATTTGCCATGTATCCGACAAATATCAGTGAATTGTTCGCAGTAGCAGACGCGAATCGATTGATGCCGCCGAAATCGACATGGTTCGAGCCAAAGCTGCGCAGCGGGATTTTCATTCATAAAATTGATGAATAACGAATTATGAAGGGACAGGAAATATGAATCAAAAAAAGAATAAAACAAAAAAAGCATTTGATATCTTATATGATAATATGGACTGGTCGGGCATTGAAGCACTGGAATATAAAGAGCTGAGTCACCCGTTTGAACTTTTAGGACCTCATGTGACAAAACAGGGGATTTTGATTCAGACCTTTCATCCGGAAGCAGAAAAAATCACGGTCGTGCTGGAAAGTACCGGAAAAGAATATCCTATGGAAAAAATTCAGGAACCAGCCCCGGAAGGTTTTTTTGCCTGTTTGATTTCCAGAAAGACCGTACCGGAGTATTCGCTTATCATTGAGGAAAAAGAAGGAGAAAAAAAGAAGATCACAGATCCGTATACCTTGTTTTCTGAACTTTCAGAACAGATTCCGGAGGATGAGCTGGTTCGTTTCTCCAATGGAATCAGCTATAAGATTTATGATTATTTGGGAGCACACCTGACAAAGATCAATGGAGATTCCGGTGTTTTCTTTGCCCTTTGGGCTCCAAATGCGCTGCAGGTCAGTGTGGTGGGAGACTTTAATGAATGGGATGGACGATGTCACCAGATGGAGCTGGATGAGCGTTTTGGAATCTTTAGCCTGTTCATTCCGGGACTGACCGAGGATACTCTTTATAAATATGAAATACGGTCTAAGGGCAATCATACCGAAATGAAAACAGATCCATACGCGTTTCGGTCCGAGCAGCGTCCGGGAAAGGCTTCCATTGTGACAAGTCTTGATCAGCATTCATGGAAGGATTCAAAATGGCTCCTTGAAAGAGAAAAAAAGAAGTATCATGAGCTTCCACTAAATATTTATGAGATTTCTCTGGGCGATCTGTTAAAGGATGGAGCGGTCTTATCCGAGGTTTCCGCAGATTTTGCGTCTTATGTAAAAAATCTGGGTTATACCCATGTGGAATTGTTAAATCTTATGCCAAAAGCATCCGAAGAGGTTCATGCTCCGATAGATTCTTTTTATGCAATCTCGGGGGAACTTGCTTCTCCAAAAGAGCTGATGGCTTTTGTCGATGAGCTTCATGCAAATGAGATTGGTGTGATCTTGGACTGGTCGGTCAAGGATTTTGCTCCGGACGTGGATGGACTTTCCCAATATGACGGAACTAGTCTGTATGAGCATCTGGATGCCCGTCAGGGCTATCATCCATTATGGAACAGCTGCCTGTTCAATTATGGCAGGCCGCAGGTATCCAACTTTTTGATCGCCAATGCAATGTTCTGGGTAGATAAATATCATATTGATGGAATCCGTACCGTAAAGCTGGATGCCCTGCTCTACATGGATTATGAAAAGGAAGATGGAGAATGGCTTCCAAATGCCTACGGATCCAATGAAAATCTGGATGCAGTGGAATTGATCAAACACCTGAATTCTCAGATGCGGGAGCAGTGGAAAGGGGTTCTGCTTTTCGCAGATGATGCCTCGCTCTGGAGCGGGGTAACGCAGGACGTCGAAGAGGACGGACTGGGCTTTGATTATAAATGGAATTATGCCTGGAGACAGGATGTACTGCAATACTTTGAAACAGATACGTTGTTTAGATCCGGTTATTATCAGCGCATGATTTTCAGTATGGTATATGCTTACAGCGAAAATTTCCTGCTTCCTTATTCCAGAGATCTGACACAAAAAGGCGGACGGATGCTGGAACGGGTCTTTGGCGAAGGAGAGATGAAGCTGGCAGACCTTCGGTTGGCTTATGCCTATCAGATCCTGCATCCGGGGAAAAAGCTGGTCGATTTTGGAACAGAAAATATCAGTGCGGAGGCAGAACCGCTTCCGGTCGTGCTAAAGCAGAAGAGAGGCGAAAAAAGACCGGAGTTTTATCAGTTCATCAAGGAATTAAATGAGTTTTATAAAAACACGCCGGCACTCTATGAGCTGGATGAATATGAGGATGGTTTTGAGTGGATCAATAATCTGTCTTCCACAGAGAATATTTTAGTCTTCCTGAGAAAAGCACAGAAAAAAGAAGAGCTACTGCTCGTTGTGGCAAATTTTGTGCCGAATGCTCATGAAAAATACAGGGTCGGAGTTCCTTTTGAAGGAAAATATAAAGAAGTATTTAATACTGACGCAGCTAAATATGGTGGGGAAGGAATCGGAAATTCAAGAGTAAAATTCTCCAAAGAAATGGAATGGGATGAACGGCCATATTGCATCGAAATCAATGTTCCTAAGATGGGAATTGTTGTATTTTCCTATACCGGAGAGCTCCCATTAGCAGAAAAGCTCCGAATTCAAAAAGAAAAAGAAAGAAAGGCTTTGAAGGAGCAGAAGGAACGGGAGAAAAAAGAGAAAAAGAAAGCCAAAAAGAAAGCCTCCGTGAAAGAACGCCTGACTGCACAGAGCGAAGAGTTTGATTCCCAGGAAACAGTGATCAAAGAAAAATCCAAGGAGGCAGCGCAGGAGGTTCAGGAAAAGACTAAGGGACGTACCGTAACAAAACAAGAGACGGTAGAAGAGGTACTTTCAAAAGAAGCACCAGAGGAAAGACCGGAAACAGAGACCAAGCCAAAGAGAGGCAGGAGAAAAAAGACGGAGCCGGAAAAGCCAAAGACCACAAAAAGAACGGTAAAATCGAAGGCGGTCGAGGAAGAGCCGGAAGCTTCAAAGCCAAGACGCGGCAGAAAGAAAAAAGTGGAACCAGAGATGGCACCGGAAACAGAGACCAAGCCAAAGAGAGGCAGAAGGAAAAAAGCAGAGCCGGAGGTCGAAACAGAAGCACCAAAGCCAAAGAGAGGCAGAAGGAAAAAAGTAGAGCCGGAGATCGAAACAGAAAAGCCGGTAAAAACAAAAACGACGAGGAGAACAGCCAAAGCGAAAGCAGAACCGGAAATCGAATCAGAGGTTGAAATAGAAGCACCAAAGCCAAAGAGAGGCAGAAGGAAAAAAGCAGAACCGGAGATCGAAACGGAAAAAACCAAGCCGAAGAGAGGCAGAAGGAAAAAAGCAGAACCGGAGATCGAAACGGAAGAAACCAAGCCGAAGAGAGGCAGGAGAAAAAAAGCAGAACCGGAAATCGAAACAGAAACGGAAAAGCCGGTAAAAGCGAAAACGACGAGAAGAAGGACAGCAAAAGCGAAAGCAGAGCCTAAGGAAGAAGCAGAAGAAACCAAGCCGAAGAGAAGCAGAAGAAAAAAAGCAGAACCGGAGGATAAATAAAAGAGAGCTTCAAAATAACAGTTCGGAAATCGCAATGAAAGCACGAAACGTGCCCAT
>CADBUD010000168.1 GCA_902797785.1 uncultured Lachnospiraceae bacterium | reverse complement strand
GCAGCGAAAGTCACAGAAAATCCGAGGCAATGGGCGCGAGGTGATGCAGAATGCATCATCTCTGTGCATTTTGTAACAGAGAAGCCGTATGGCTGAACTGTTACGAGTAACATTGTCTGAAAGGCAGTTTTTTGATATAATGCTTTTATCCAATATGATTGGAGGTAAAACATCCGAAATGTTTTGAGCTACGTGATGCAGAGAAGTTCTATGAAAGAAAAAATAAAAGTACTGGGTTCCCTAAAAGTAAAATTTTCGATTATAACGTTTTTTACTTATATGCTACTAGTCGGTTCAACATTATTTGCCTGCTACAGATATTTCTACCATAATATGATTCTGCGGTATGAAAGTATGGGGGAGGATATCCTAAATCATGCAAGTGATGAAATCAACATTGATCATATCCCCGGATATTTTTCGGGAGCATATGAAGAGGAATATGCCGCCCTTCAGAAAAAACTTGATAAATATGTACTTTATTATAAGGAAATCTATTATCTTTACGGATATAAGATCAATCGCGGCAGCGAGATGGCCACAGTTCTCTTTGATGCCCAGACAAAACATGATAGCAAAGACAATCTGGGGGATGACTATGAACTCGAATATGATATCGTTGCACAAATGGATAAATTGGAAAACGGAAAACCGATCGACCCCCTCATTGACAATACCAAGTGGGGCTTTCTCCTGACTTGCTCCAAACCCCTGATTGGAAGCGATGGAAAATGTCAGGGGTATCTTTTTGTGGATTTTAATCTTACAAAGGTAAAAGAGGATGATATCCAATTTATCCTAAAGCTCTTTATCATCATCTTTTTTATCACTTTGGTCATCCTGTTCTTTGCAACAAAGACCGTAACAGAACGGATTACCGGTCCGATCGAAAAAATATATCTTTGTCTGAAAAGCTTTAAATTTGCCACAAATGAGGACAGGGAGGAAAACCTGGAACGTTTAAAGGGACTGGGCATTCGCACAAACCCAGAAATTCAAGGTTTATATGACACGCTGATTTCAACGACGTTGGAAAGCTATACCTACCAGCAGGAATATCGCGTAGCGACAGAAAAGCTGGGCGTAGCGAGCGAAATGGCTTTTAAAGATGCTCTGACGGGGGCAGGAAATAAAAATGCTTACGAAAATGAAATGAAGATGCTGCAAAATAAGATGGATAAAAAAGAATCCATTGAGCTGTCAATCTTTATGGTTGATATCAATAACTTAAAATATGTCAATGACACCTTCGGGCACAGTAAGGGAGATGCATATATCAAGGGCTGCTGTAATATTATAAAAAAGCTGTGTAAATATTCAAAAATCTATCGGATCGGTGGAGATGAATTTGTCGTTCTTGTCAGGGAAAATGATTATATGAACAGGCAGGAGATCTATCATGGGATAGTGGAAAATTTCGAGTCGGCGTTTACCAATGAATCAAATCATCCATGGGAGCGCTATTCCGCTGCAGTGGGAATGGCGGATTTCTCTTTTGAGGATCAGGCGCTTTCTGATACAGTAAAACGCGCGGACAGTGCCATGTATAAAGCAAAATCAGAATTTAAGGAAAGATATGGCAGTTATAGGTAATTATACTCGTTAGCGAAAACCGTTGCCGTTTTTTGCTAACGGTATAAACTGATGCGCACGGATTTTGTAAGGAAAATGTCGCTTTCAGCGACCCATATCCGGCGCGACTCATGAACAAAACGGCAAGCCATTTCGTTCATGAGTATTTTAATGATATGGAGGAGTCGTTGTGCCAGGGAAGGAACAGAGTAAAAAAACAAAACTATGGTTTGGAATATCGTTCATCATTATCATTTCCATTTTGGTCATCAGCATCATCAAGGTCTGGATTTTCAACCAGACCAGGCATCAGGAAACTTTTGCGGGTTCCGGGCTTTTTTCGATGGAAGGAGATGCTTCTAAAGACGTATCCGTAACAGCTGTCCCAAGGGACAGCACCTGGACGAAGACCTTTGATCTGTATCAGGAAGGGCTGACAGATCCGAATTTTCAAGCCTATACTTATGATTTTACCGTCAGCAATAATACCAGAGATGAGGTGTCGGAGTTTACGTTTCAGCTGAATTTTGCTCAAGATGTTTTCTTATCCTCTGCCTGGAATGGCGCATTGGAAATTCACCAAAATGTAAACCAGAAAGAAATTGTGGCTACAGTTCCAGATCTTCGGGAATTTGACCAGACCTTATATCCACTGGAGACGGTGACCTTTGATGGCGAGACCCTGATCTGGATGAAGCCGGGAGATTACTTGATCTATCATCCAAGTTCCAGCATCAACGCAATGGAAATGCCTCTTGGTGCAATGAAGGGGACGGTTCCGGGAATTATTTTGTATGTGGAAATTGGCAATGACCTGAGCAGCTCGACATTAGAACTGGAATATACCTTTCACCGTCTGCTGAACAGGGAGCCTCTTTTTTGGATCGCTTTGGCAGCAATGATTGGCTGGATACTTGGAGTAATTGTCTATATCATTCTTTCTATCAAGCTAAAAAAATACAATCAGCGGCACGAAATGGATAATGAGATCATCAAAGAATCCATTGAGACCTTTATTGGCTTTATTGATGCCAAGGATCCTTACACCAATGGTCATTCCCTAAGAGTCGCTGAATATACAAAACTTATAGCTAAAGAAATGGGTGTAGAAGGAGAAGAACTTGACCGTACCTATTATGTCGCTCTTCTTCATGACTGTGGAAAAATCGGTGTTCCTGATCATATTTTAGGAAAGCCTGGAAAGCTTACCGATGAAGAATTTGAAATCATCAAGTCTCATACCATTCGCGGCGGAGAGATTCTCAGCAGCTTTCACAGTCTCAAGAATGTAGGCGAGGGAGCACATTATCATCATGAACGGTATGATGGAAAAGGCTATCCGGAAGGGCGGGCTGGCGAGGAGATTCCTCTGATCGCAAGGATGATCTGCGTCGCAGATTCTTTTGATGCAATGAATACCAACCGGGTTTATCGGAAAAAGCTGACAAAAGAATATATCTTAAATGAATTAGAGAAAAATAAAGGGAAGCAATTTGATCCGGGCATTGCGGATATCATGCTGAGACTGATAAAAGAAGGAAAAATCAATATGGATCTGGAAGTATGAAAAATAAATTTTTCATATCTACCATTATGACGCAGTAAATGCGTCATGCTAAGGATTCGTTCATACGTAGAGAAAGGGTTCGGTCCATTCGTCGGTGATGCTGGTCTGGTTCTTTCTTGCAGTAATCCCGCGGTATAGCTGTGTGGCAAAGTGGTTCTCCAAAAAAATGGAGAGCGCTGCTTTGTCATGCAGCTTTTTTTGTTCCTTTCCCGGGTTGACAATCAAAGGGACATTGCTTTTTTTACTGATTTCTCCCAACAGGGAACAGCCCTGTTTCGTTGCGCCAAGGACCTGGAAAAAACCGGCAAAATAATCGGTGGACGGCTTGTAGAAAGATGGTTTTGACGGAAACGTGTCCATCGGGCATTTTGATGAAGGATATGCCTTTCCGGGAATTTGTAATAAGAGCTGCATCAGATTTCTGGAAAGTGATGCATAGGTTCTGTTTCTGGTCTTTAATCGTGAGAGAAAGACGTCGATGCCCTGATATTTCGAAAGAAGATGAGAAATTCTAAGAGAAAGATCGTGGTCGATTTCTCCATAGGAATCATATCTTCCCTGGCAGACCAATAGCTGGTAATACAGCGCATCCGAAAAATCCTCCAGCTGGCAAAATGCCGGATGCTCCTGCTCTATCAGTGTCAGAACCTGCTTTGGCATGCTGAAACGAAGACGGTCGATACTGTCTGAAATCGAAGACTGACAAAGCAGGGCTTCACGGATTGCTTTAGCGGAGGCAAAGCCAAAGGACTCCGGAAGTTTCGCGGAATGATGCCCGGCCTCTTTTCTTTTGATCGTGTGGGGAACAATAGAAGAACGGCACTGTGACAGGGCAGAGAGATATTCTATGCCCAGCAGGTTATTTGGCAGCTTTAAAAGCGCTGCGAAAATAAGATTGTCTTCCCTGGCAAGCGTCAGCTCATGAATCGCCGCAGCTCGGGCGGCAGGATAGGTCAGTCCTGTCTTTATATATTTTTTTAAGGCATTGGAAAAAAAATCGGTTTCTTCGGATAAAAGTTCGGAAAGCTGGAGCAGAGGCTGGATATCTCCTGACTCACTTCCGAAATATAATTCATCGACGACTCCGGTACGGTCTAACAGGGTCACGGCTGCACGGGCGAAAACAGAGGCATTGGCGCAGGCATAACGAACCGGGAGCTCAAGCACAAGATCTGCCCCGCAGTGCAGTGCCATCGCTGCGCGAAGACGTTTTTCCAGCAGAGCCGGTGCTCCGCGCTGTACAAAATTCCCACTTTGGATGATGAGACAGGCATCTGCGTGGGATTCCTCTCTTGCCCGGGAGAGAAGATGGGCGTGTCCATTGTGGAATGGATTGAATTCTGCAATTACTGCAATTGTTTTCATAGCATGCCTCCGGATCTATTTCGATTCACTCTTTATGAACAGCCGAGCTGTAAATAGGAAGCAATCGTAGTAACAGTTCACCCTTTCGGCTTCTCTGTTACAAAATGCACAGAGATGATGCATTCTGCATCACCTCGCGCCCATTGCCTCGGATTT
>CADBUD010000167.1 GCA_902797785.1 uncultured Lachnospiraceae bacterium | reverse complement strand
TGCAAAAAGGGAATTATGAGAAAAAGCTGGAAACAGAAAAAGTAAAACCAAAAAGTAAAAACCAAAAAGTAAAAACCAAAAAGTAAAAACCAAAAAGTAAAAACCAAAAAGTAAAAACAGAAAAAGAAAGGAGATCGTAAAAATGATCAAAGAAGCTATCGTAAAAATTGTGAACAAAGAGGATTTGAGTTACGAAGAGGCCTATCAGGTGATGAATGAAATCATGAGTGGGGAAACAACGCCGACCCAGAATGCAGCATTTTTGGCATCCTTATCCACGAAAAGCGCAAGAGCCGAAACCACGGATGAAATTGCCGGGTGCGCAGCAGCGATGCGCGATCATGCTACAAAGGTGGAAACCGGAATGGAGGTATTTGAAATTGTAGGAACTGGCGGAGACAATGCAGGAAGCTTTAATATTTCCACGACTTCTGCGTTGGTGGCAGCCGCAGGCGGAATGAAGGTGGCAAAGCACGGGAACAGGGCAGCATCTTCCCTCTGTGGAACAGCGGACTGCTTAGAAGCCCTGGGGGTAAATATCGATCAGAGTCCGGAAAAATGTGTGGAGCTTTTAAAAGAAGTTGGAATGTGTTTCTTTTTTGCCCAGAAATATCATACCTCGATGAAATATGTCGGCGCGATCAGAAAAGAGCTGGGATTTCGGACAGTATTCAATATTTTGGGACCATTGACCAATCCGGCTGTTCCTTCGATGCAGTTGCTGGGAGTCTATGATGAATATCTGGTGGGACCTTTAGCGCAGGTTCTGATCAATCTCGGAGTCAAGCGCGGAATGGTGGTCTATGGACAGGATAAGCTGGACGAAATCTCGATGAGCGCACCGACAACAATCAGCGAAATCAAAGATGGATGGTATCGTTCCTTTGTGATCACGCCGGAGTCCTTTGGATTTGAGCGCTGTACCAAGGAAGAATTAAAAGGGGGAACGCCGCAGGAAAATGCACAGATCACCAGGGATATTTTAGCGGGAGCAAAAGGACCAAAGAGAAATGCAGTACTGTTGAATGCTGGAGCATCCCTGTACATTGGAGGAAAAGCAGAAAGCTTTAAAGCAGGTGTTGATCTTGCCTCTTCGATCATTGATTCAGGGAAAGCAGCTAAGACTTTAGAGAAGCTGATTGAGGTCAGCAAACGTTAGGAAACGTTTATTTCCTATAAAAATTTAATAAAGGAGAAGAATTTAAGGATAATTTAAAACCCGAGTGATAGAATGCCTGCATAAGCAATAATAAAGGAGGAATCACATATGATACAATGGAAAAAGTATATGGCTATGCTTATGGCAGGGATGATGTTAACGGGAAATGCAGCGACGGTACGGGCAGATGTTCCGGAAATGCCAAGTGGAGAAATGCCAAGTGGAGAAATGCCGGGCGGGGAAATGCCAAGCGGGGAAATGCCGGGAGGCGGGGGACCGGGAGGTGGTTCCTCAACATCTGTCAGCTGGAGTGGGGCGACAACACTTAGCACATCAGGAACTTATACGGGAGAGAGCTATTCTTCCTCGACTTCGGATGAGAATGCGCTTTTGATCGATGGAGACGGGACAGCCATCGATGTCACCTTGACCAATCCGAAGGTCACAAAAACCGCCGGTTCTTCAGACTCGGCAGGAGATAACCAGAGCTTTTACGGAACAAATTCAGCAGTTCTCGCAAAAGGAAATGCACAGGTCACAATCAGCGGCGCAGAGATTACGACAAATACGGCCGGTGCTAATGGGGTCTTTTCCTATGGAGGGAATGGTGGAAGCAATGGAGCGGCAGGAGATGGAACGTTAGTGACGATTTCTGATTCCACGATTACAACAACGGGAAATGGTTCCGGAGGAATCATGACGACGGGCGGAGGAAAAACAGTGGCGAAAAATCTGACGATTACGACATCCGGCGGTTCTTCTGCGCCGATCCGTACAGACCGGGGAGGCGGAACTGTTGTTGTAGACGGCGGAACTTATACCTCGAATGGAACCGGTTCTCCGGTCATCTATTCTACCGCAGACGTGACGGTTTCCAATGCGACCCTGCAGTCCAATGCCTCAGAAGGGGTGTGCATTGAAGGACAAAATTCTATCACACTGAACAATTGCGCATTGACAGCGAATAATAAGAGCAAAAATGGAAATGCGCAGTATTATGACAGCATCATGATCTATCAATCCCAGTCTGGAGATGCCGCGACAGGAACTTCAAAATTTACAATGACAGGAGGTTCTCTGACAAGTCAGAATGGACATGTATTTCATGTGACCAATACAGATGCCGTTATCACGCTGAAGGATGCTGTAATCACCAATCAGGACAGTGATCAGATTCTTTTGTC
>CADBUD010000166.1 GCA_902797785.1 uncultured Lachnospiraceae bacterium | reverse complement strand
CAGCCAAGGAAACCATAACCTGTCCGTGTGGGAATATTCCCTGATAAATAAATCGTTTCTCCGTATTTCTTTGTCTGTGAAGAAATACTTGCCGGCCAAACCTCTTCATTGCAGTTCATATCATAAGAAATCGTATAGATGTTTCTTCCCCAGACTGCATATAGCATAAGATTCTGATTGGTTTGATATTTATCTCCTCCGTAATAAACTGCGGCTGTATCTGTTTTTCTATCAGACCAGCCAAGGAAAGTATATCCTTCCCGTGTTGGTTTTTCTGTATTTATTATGATATATTCTCCATGCTTAAAGACCTGATCAGACGGAACCTTGACTCCTGCCCCATCATCATTTGCATTGTACATCACCGTATATGTTTTCTTTTCCCAAAGCGCATAAAGTGTGAGTTTCTTATTATCCTTATATTCTCCCCCCGACTGATAAACGGCAGATTGAGCAGAATTGCTTATTCCCCAGCCTTTAAAACGATAACCTTCCCTTGTCGGTTCTGTCTTAGAAAGAGTCAAAATCTGATTATGGATTTTAATCTGATCTGACGGAACCATGACATCGTCCCCATCTGCATTTGCTTCATAATGAACATTATATGTTATTATTTTCCATACTGCATATAATGTCAATGTCTGATCATTTGCTGTACTGCTGTAGGTCTGACCTGATAAATAGGAAACCACAGAAGAATTTTTATTTATAGCCCAGCCTTCAAATTCATAGCCTTCTCTTGTTGGAACTCCAGTGCTCAACTTCAAGTCTGTACCATATATCTTTGTCTGTTCTTCCGGTGCTCCGGTTCCACCATTCGCATCATATGTTACTTTGAATGTATTTGGTTTCCATACTGCATATAAGGTGACTGATGCCTCCTTGGTAAAGCTCGCCCCACTTGAATATGTCGCCTCGGCAGCTTTTGAATTTTCAGACCAGCCTAGAAAAGTATAGCCTGTCCGGACAGGAATATCTGTCCAAAGTTTCATTTCAGTCTCATACTCTTTTACCTGATATTCCGGTGCTCCACTTCCGCCATTTGCATGATATGTGATTTGAAATCTTCCGGAAACGTTTCCACCAGATGATTCCAAATATTTAAGAAATGCCTCTCGATTTGAACTGCATTTATTTTCTTTCTTGTAATAATAAAGATAAAAATTGTCAGAACCTCTCCAGCCTTTTACATCTTCCGTATTATTGACCACATACATCATATAGTGATGCCAGCAGCCATAGTCTCCCATCTTTTCATAAACATCCCGATACTTATCCTTATAATATGGAAGGAAGAACGTATATGATAAATTCGTTCCCTTTTCTCCACCGCCATTTCTCCCTTCTGATACTCCAGCTTTTGTAAAATGCTTATATAAGTCCTGATATGTGGCATTTGACATTTCACTTTTCATGGTTTCTTTATACTTCTCTGCATCAAAATACGGTGAAGCCGAATGATGTGAAAAATCATTGTTTTCAAGTGGTTCGGTGCAGAAAAACCATAATGCCTTCTCATAATTCTGAGAACCAAACGCATTTACAAGATCTCCATTGTTTGCCAAAAAATATTTAGGATCAAATCCCGGCGATGGAGAATATCCATAAGCATTCATCCATCCTCTTGTATTATAGTCATTCCACAACTTTTCTCCCCATTGTGAATCAGTCAAACTAATACTTCCGATTGTAGAATCATAATTTACTGTATAGTACCATTCCGCATTAAACCATTCTCTTTTAAATCCGCATTCTGTCTCTGCTGTGGCAAACGTTTCTATCGCACCAACAACATTAAACCCAAACAAAAAAGCAAAAAACAACATAAAAATCATTATGCTTTTCCTTTTCTGTAAGAAATAATCACTGCATTTGTATAAACACAAATTTGTCAACATATTTTTCTTATTGTTCATTTACATCATTCTCCTTTCCCTTTTCTATCTATCGGTATAACAACGAATTTTTTCTCTTTTCAATAAACCTTTACTTTTTTTACAGAACTCCACGCACCTGCAAATATTTTCTTTCCTGTCTTT
>CADBUD010000165.1 GCA_902797785.1 uncultured Lachnospiraceae bacterium | reverse complement strand
TCCCTCTTTCAGTTTTTTCCAAATACAGGATGTTTTGGATATCTTTTTTGTCGTTTTCTTTTGGAACTTCGCGTTTTCAGAAAGACTAATCTCATATCCACTGATACCGCCCTTGCTCTTGGAGAGCAAGATCTTACAGGCGGAGGATTTATATGGTTTCAATTTTTTAATGGATGGTGACTTTGGTCTTATCGCAAAGGAAATTCTCCTGCTTCCGGTATAATCCCCGATTCCGGTAATTACAGCTGTGGCATATCCTATGTTTTTTGCGTTCTTATAAGAGAGGCGGTAGTCTTTCCCATTTTCCAGAACACTTCCATTGCATGTCACAGTCACTGCGGGCTGCTGTTTCTTTCCATTATAGACGGTGTCCGGTATGGCAGATATAAACGGTTGTGTTCATCATCTTTCAAAAACGTGAAGCTCCTATTATTTTTCATAAAAATCTGCTCAGGGGCATGCTTAAACTCTTCCAATGCTGTCTCATTTTCCTTCGTTTCTGTTTTGATTATTTGTCCCGTATCTGCATCCAGACATTGAATGGTCACTGATGTTCCTGTCGTCAGATTGGTACAGGGCACGTAATACAGGATGATGTAATCATTAGAAATTTCTTCTGCTCTTAAATCCTTATCGCTCCCTGTCCTTTTGGTATCCCGCATATATTCTTTTCCCTTATATTCAATTCGGTCCGTATCAATATATCTGGATGGAAGTATTGGTGATGTATGTTGAGTCAAGGAACAAATGATTTCATTTGTTTTGCTGTTAATACATACCGTTCGACATTCCCCCCCAGAACCTACTATTTCACCAACTTCTGTACCATCTGCTCTTTCATAATATAAATTAATTTCATTATTTTTTGACCATGTCCATAGATAGTTAAATTTTATCGGGTCATAAAATATTTTCGGAGATTGTATATATTCTACTCCATTATGCCAAAAGCTTTCCTCTGGTATATATTCATAGCTCGAGCCTATATCCAGACCATCAATTGTTTTCGATGTAATTGATTTAAGACTTCCCTCCCTCTTTATAGTTAATGGTCACTGAAGTTTTTCCTGTCAAATCGTCATATGGAACATAGCCTAATTCAATATTTCTTCCTAATGTTTTCATCCGGTATAGATTGCAGCCATGACATAACGCATATTTTTTTTCCATGATATTCCATCTGATCTAATTTTTTATATAGCTCCTCCTCTGTTTGATATTCTAATTCTTTCAAACAAAGGACATCGTCCGAATAATAATCCGTACACAATGCTGTACAGGAATACGTATCCCCGTTCTTTGATACCCTTCCTGCATCTATGATTTCCTTTGTAAATAAAATTCCAGACGCATGGGCTGATATAACCTTACCTATCCCTATGAAGATAATCCATCCTGTAAGCAAAAATAGGTACAACAGCTTTGTCGCAACTTTTGAATTGTTTGTTTTTTTCATACTCTAACATTCCTTTCCAAATTGAATTTGATTTTATTCTGCATTGCCTATTCTATTGAATAGAAATAATAAGGTACCAGGTACTCTAAAGAAATCATAAAATGAGTTTATAAAATATTTAGTGTACCTGGTACTTATATGCGCTCTTATGTTATACTGTTTTAATTTTTTGAACCTTGCCATATTCCGAATACAGCTTCTTTTTTCCCACTTTTTTATAGGCGCGAACCCTGACATAATACGTCTTCCCTTTTTCCAGCCCTTTTAGCACTGCCAAGTTCTTTGATGTTTTTCTGACCCTGCTGCTTTTAAATTTTGCGCTGGTGGAAAAGCAGACTTCATATCCACTGATGTTTCCCGAACCGGATATCTTGACCTTAGCTATGCCGGCAGATGCCTTTTTCCTCTCAATCCTTTTGATTTTTGGCGTTTTCGGGCGGATGGCAAAAGCAGCTTTTTTCTTTCCGTCATAGTTTCCGATTCCCCGGGCGACAGCTTCGCCATATCCGATATTTTTTGCATTTTTATATGTGAGCTTGTAATCACGCCCCTGCTTTAGGGCTTTGCCTTGGTAGGTTACTTGCACTTTTGGCTTTTGTTTTTTTCCTGTATAAGTTACATCAGAAATCTTTATCTGTGCTTTTGATAGGCTCTGCCTTATTTTGGAAACAACCACTTCATCCTTTATTTTTTTATAATAAACATTAATCACATTGTTGACCGGATTTGTCCATAATGATTCTATTTGTAACAAATTCCTTTCATCATGGGAATCAAAAGAATAAGAAATATTTTTTTGCTCAATTTTCTGATCCGGCACATACGAAAAGCTTTCCCCCGTTGTCAAACCTGTTTTTATTTCTGTTCTAATCGTTTCTCCCGTATCGCTATCCCGGCAGTTAACCGTTACAGATGCTCCTGATATATGCTCTGGGCAGGGCATATAATAAACCTGGACACGTGAAGATACCAGGATATCATCCCCTGTTTTCCTGTTATCGAACATATATTTCTTCTGTCTAAATTCCAAGCAATCTTCTGGCCGATATTTTACAAATGGATTGCAGGGATGGCTATCCCTTATTATACATACCATTTGTCCTGTAAAACTATCCAAAACATCTACAAGTATTGTTTCAGCTCCGACCGGAACAGTATTATAGACCAGAAAAATCTTATTATCAGAGACTTTTTCCGAAAGAGAATCTACATGAAGCATTCCTTCTTGTATTGGACTGTGGAAATTCCACATCCACTCATCTGCCCAATAAAAAACGGAATATTCTTTTACATAAGTATCATAATATTTATCAAAAAAAATATCCCTTTTATTATTGTGAGCTAAGAATAGTTGCTTATATTCTTCCTCTGTAAAATCATAAGATTCTCCAACAGCAAGACCATCAATAATCATGGTCTCCCCTATCTTGTCTGGATCAGATCCAGTAGACTGGCATAAAAGAACCGCCGCTCCTGTTGACGCCTTGCTCAGATTTTGGGTGTAAACCTGTCCTACTGCACTGCAGCCTCCTTCTGTATAATGTCCCGTTGCAAATATTATATAGGTATATATTTGATTGGATTCCAAAGTCAGTCCCAAATCCTTTTGAAAATCGTAAGTAAGCTCTATAGATGTCTCTCTTGAACTTAGTAAATTCTCCTTTTTTACCAGTTCTTCATCGTCTTTTAAAACAATAATTCCTACAGCATCAATCAATTCCCTATCCTGATTATGTATAGTTGCATTTACAATCGTTTTCTGGACAGACATGGTATCTTTTTCAACATCCAGTTCGATGGAAGCATAGCCTATATGGGCTTGTGCCTGTTTACTAAAAGAAAGGAGTATCACAATTCCCAAAAGAAAAGCAGATACTAATTTATTCCATTTGAATTTTATTATATCCATTATTTTACCTCCTGAGGAACATAAAAATAATAATTATTTATTTCGTCTAAATTATTTCCACCATCTGTAAATATATTTTGATTATGCGTAAGTATATAATAATTTCCCACTCTGTATCCTTCCGGTTCCAACGGATTAATATAAATTTCTCTTCTATCCTCAGATAACTGTAAGGATATTTCCGTACTTTCATTAAATGTATACCTATAATGATCTATCCGGCAAGTATATTTTTTTAATTCTTTACCTGTCAAACTATTCTTTAATACAATCTCCAACGGACTTCCCCATATCGTGGCATAGCCTGATCTGTCAATTGTTTTTTCAGGATCATATAGCATTTCCCGGCACGAATCCACTGTTCCTGCATAAGAAAAAACATCCCGTGCTGTAAGATTCAGGTTCAATGCAGGTCGCATTCCTGTCCAGAGTCCATCCATAGAAAAAATATCTATATTGCTTTTTCTCCCCTCGTCATCAATAACATTGACATCATATGATCTATTTGTTTTTGAATAAATCCACCATCCTGAGCTTCCAACATCTTCCCCCTTTATATTCCCATGCCTCCATCTAAGTCCCATTGCTTTCGCATAGGATGTTCCATATCCCTTCATTATCTTGTCGCCATACTTATACAGATTTTCTACATCCGGCGAAAAATCTGATTTTCTGACAAAAAGAAGATTTTATCCTGTATCTGTTGGTCTCCATTTTCTTTTACTCCTTCGAAAGACGTAGTCAGAATCGCATTTTTCTCTTTATCACCGCATGCAGAATGCAAAAAGCTTTTTTCCCCCAAGAAGTTTCTTCCATCCCTGTTCTCCTCTGCTCCGTAACTATTCAAAAAACTCCTGACCAAACTTTTTTTCCATATATCACCCAATTCTGTATTCAAGGAAAAAATGTATGTATCATAGATTTGGTTATCTAAAATCTTATCTGACAAGAGAAGCGCCCTATTTCCAGATACATTTATAACTCTCCATTTTATTGGCTGGTATTGAAAGAAATGATATCTCCCGATCCATTGATAAAAAGATTGATATCCCGTTTCTGAATGAGTCACGTCACTTTGTTCTATCCTGCGGTATTTTTCCCCTTCAATTTCAATATCCCCATATGTATCCCATCCCTCGGCATATTTTAATTTTTCATAAAGAGCGTCATCTATAATAACATCTCCATCCAAAAGATAGGTTTCATCTACAGCCACATAGGTTCCTGATGGAATGATTTCCGCTTGCGGATATTTCCCAAAATATACGCAGTCCCATTCCATCTTTTGGCCTGATTCCATACTGCTGTCTGATACTATCCTAGGATTCTGCAATAAAAAATCATCTGGTTCTTGTGCGTTCACATGAAAGCTGCGCATGGAAAATAATATCATATTAATTAGAAAAAACAGAACAACCGGATGAATATATTTGTCATTATAAAATGATGGTTTCGTTATTTGTCTAAATATTTTCATATACATACCCCCTCATATGTGATAGACTTTTACTGTTCATTTGAACCGACTCCGCCTTGAGATTAGCTTGCAGCGCCTTTCTCATAATAGCACTGGAAGCTTT
>CADBUD010000164.1 GCA_902797785.1 uncultured Lachnospiraceae bacterium | reverse complement strand
TACACGTTGAAGCAGTAACTACAAATCGTGAGATTGTAGCGAATCATCTAGCATATACACATTTGTATATGTTTTTAGTAGCAGAAGAATAATGTTACATCCATCTTACACAGAACTTATGAATGTGGTAAATAGCGAGGTAGAAGCAGGAGAGCAGCCGGTGGTCAATAGCCGTTACTCCATTGTAATGGCGACTTCCAAACGGGCAAAGAGCATCATTGCGGGAGAGCGTCCTTTAGTAGATGGCAGAGGAAAAAAGCCATTGTCCATCGCCGTAGAGGAGCTGTATAAGCAAAAGGTCCGGATTGTTAACGAGGATGAAAAAATGTTGGAAGCAGAAGACCGGGGCGAGGATGTCGAGGGTCTTTTGGAGCAGAGTCAGGAGATGGCAGGAACGGAGACTGTGGATGAGGAGGATGTTTTGACAGAGGAAGCTGCGGAAGAACAAGAAGTGATCGAAGAGCAGGAAGCCTCAAAAGAGTAGGAAGAGGCTTTGGAGCAGGAAGTTTCTGAGGAATAGGAATATTCGCACTTTCGTGTTGCTACGCACCACTTCGTGTTCATATTGGGGGCGGTCATAAAGTCTTCTCTCCTATGACAAGCGAACTTGTCATAGAGAAAGACTTTTGACCCCTGAATCATATATAGTCATCGCATCATGAGATTTTCTGTCTGCAGGATGCGATGATATTTTTTGAGGAAAATAAAATGAAGATTATGTTTATTTCGCTTGGATGCGATAAAAATTTAGTGGATTCAGAAAATATGCTGGGGATTTTGGGGGGCGCAGGGCATACCTTTACCAATGAGGAGTCAGAGGCAGAGGTCATGATCGTCAATTCCTGCTGTTTCATTGGTGACGCAAAGGAAGAGAGCATTAATACGATTCTGGAAATGTCAGAATATAAAGAAAAAGGAAAGCTAAAGGCTTTGATCGTGACCGGATGTCTGGCGGAACGCTACCGGGAGGAAATAAAAAAGGAGATTCCGGAAGTTGATGCCGTGCTGGGGACTAATTCCTATCAGGATATCCTCACGGCAGTGGAAGAGGTGACAGCAAAGGGGAATGGCTATACCTCCTATCGGGAACAGAAAGAAGTCTATCCTTCTGTAGAGAACCGTATGCTGACGACAGGGGGGCATTATGCTTATATGAAAATTGCAGAAGGATGTGACAAGTGCTGTACCTACTGCATTATTCCCAAAGTCCGTGGCCGATATCGGAGCGTAGAAATGGAGGCATTGGTAAAAGAGGCAGAGCGTCTGGCGGTCAGGGGGGTCAGAGAATTGATCTTAGTGGCTCAGGAGACGACGCTTTATGGAACGGATCGATATGGAAAAAAAATGCTGCCGCAGCTGCTTTTAGAGCTGGCAAAGGTATCCGGACTGAAATGGATCCGCCTGCTGTACTGTTATCCGGAGGAAATTACACCGGAACTGATTCAGGTGATGAAGGAGGAAAAAAAGATCTGCCATTATCTGGACATTCCGATTCAACATTGTAACGATACCATCCTAAAGCGGATGGGACGAAAGACTAGAAAGGAAGAAGTAAAGCAGATCATAAATACACTTCGGAGGGAAATCCCGGATATCGCTCTTCGTACGACATTGATCTGTGGTTTTCCGGGAGAAACAGAGGAAATGCATGAGGAGCTGATGGAATTTATCGATGAGATGGAGTTTGACCGCCTTGGGGCATTTGCTTATTCTCCGGAAGAGGATACAGCAGCGGCAGAGATGGAAAATCAGGTCGGGGAAGAAACAAAGCAGCGGTGGGTGCAGGAGGTAATGGAGCTGCAGCAGGAAATCAGCTTAGATCTTTCTGCACGACAGGTAGGAACGGTATTTGATGTTATGATTGAAGGCCAGATTACAGAGGATGAGGTCTATGTCGGAAGGACATATCGGGACGCCCCGGAGGTCGATGGATATTTCTTTGTTCATTCCGACAGGAATCTGATGTCAGGAGATTTTGTGACTGCAGAAGCACGGGAAGCTTCTGAATATGATTTGATAGGAGGGATCGTAGATGAATCTGCCGAATAAGCTGACATTACTCAGGGTGATTTTGGTTCCATTTTTTGTCGTGGTACTTTTGACCCAGTGCGTGGGAGAAAATAGCAAGTATGTGGCTCTTGGAATTTTTGTGATAGCCAGTATTACCGATTTTTTCGATGGGCGAATCGCGCGGTCGAGAAATTTAGTGACGAATTTTGGAAAGTTCATGGATCCTCTTGCGGATAAGCTGCTGGTGTGCAGCGCGATGATCTGCCTGATTTCATCCGGAAAGCTGGAGGATTGGATCGTGATCGTGATTATCAGCAGGGAGTTCATAATTAGCGGATTCCGGCTGATCGCATCCGATAATGGGGTGGTGATCGCTGCCAGTTATTGGGGAAAATTTAAGACGGTCTCCCAGATGGCTATGATTATTGTGCTGATTCTGGATCTTCCGGGACTGGAGATAGCAGGAATTGCCCTGAAATATCTGGCTCTGGGACTGACGGTGGTTTCTTTGGGGGATTATGTTTGGAAAAATCGGGGAATCATTTTGGATGGAGAAATCTAAGGAACGGCTTAGAAAGAGAGAGACTTCATGCGTTTTTTGCACACCGAAGGCGTACAGAGTATGAAAATCCGGGGCAGTGGGCGCGAAATATGACCGATAGGGCATATTTCC
>CADBUD010000163.1 GCA_902797785.1 uncultured Lachnospiraceae bacterium | reverse complement strand
TGATGTATATTAGCACAGATTATGTATTTGATGGGCAGGGGACGAAGCCATGGGAGGCAGACTGTACCGATTATGCGCCGTTAAATGAATATGGTAAGAGCAAGCTGGAGGGAGAGCAGGCTGTAGCAGAGATCCTGCAGCATTTTTTTATTGTCCGGATCGCATGGGTCTTTGGGAGCAATGGAAACAATTTTATCAAGACGATGCTCCGTCTGGGAAAGACACACGATCAATTAAGAGTTGTTTCCGATCAGATCGGGACGCCGACCTATACCTATGATCTGGCAAGGCTGTTGGTGGACATGATCTTGACAGAAAAATATGGATATTATCATGCGACGAACGAGGGCGGATACATCAGCTGGTATGACTTTACAAAAGAGATTTTCAGGCAGGCAGAAGAGCTTGGCTTTTTAGAATATTCCGAGGATCATGTGGAGGTTCTTCCGGTGACAACAGAAGAATATGGGATTTCCAAGGCGGCACGTCCGTTCAACAGCCGACTGGAAAAGAAAAAATTGATTGACATGGGCTTTGAACCGCTTCCAGATTGGAAAGACGCAGTTTCCAGGTACATAAAAAAAGAGCTGATACCGAATGGAGCAGAATAGAAGGAACGGGGGTGGATTCTTATGAAACGGTACCTGCTGTTATTTCTTTTTTTCTGTTCTGTTTTTTTGACAGGGTGTGGAGAAGTCATGGTTTCAGAGAATCTGACTCTGACAAGGGCGAATGCTCCTAAGTATAATGAACAGTATATTACCGTTGGATTTATTCAGACCGGAAAAGAATCAGATTGGCGGGACGCGAATACCAATGATTTTTTAAATACCTTTACGAAAGAAAGCGGATTCAACCTGATCTATATTGATGGAAACTCAGATTCTGACCGACAGAGAAAGGCAATGAACGACCTGATCCGTCAAAAGGTAGATTACATCATTTTGGATCCGATTGTGGAGGATGGATGGGAAGAAACATTAGAGAGAGCAAAGGAAAATCACATCCCGGTCATTATCTCCGATCGTCAGGTGAAGGCAGATCCTTCCCTGTATACCTGCTGGGTCGGGTCTGATTTTTACAGCGAAGGGATCAATGCCGTCATATGGCTGGAGGAATATCTGGAGCAGGCAGGGCGGAAGGACGATCCGCTCAAAATCGTTATTTTAGAGGGAACCAAGGGAGCTTCTGCAGCAATCGGAAGAACCATGGGACTCCAAAAAAAGATTCAAGAGCATCCTAATTGGCAGGTTGTTGCCCAGGAGTGTGGAAACTTTACGCAGGGAGAGGGAAAGACCGTAATGGAGAAAATCCTTGCGGAGCATGATGATTTTGATGTGCTGATTTCTGAAAATGATAACATGATGTTCGGCGCCATGCTTGCCATGGATCAAAATGAGGTTTCCTATGGGGTTGGGGGAAAGGTGATCACCATTTCCTTTGACGCGCTTCATGAGGCATTTGAAAAAATGATCGAAGGAGACCTTATGGCAAGCATCGAATGTAATCCATTGATTGCGTCCGCAGCCCGGAAAGTGATTCAACAGCTGGAGATGCGGGAGCCAGTAGATGAGATTCATTACATTGAAGAATCCGTTTTTTCCTATGAGAACGCAGCAGAATATATGGAGGAAAGAAAATATTAAGGGGGAGAAACTATGAAAAAATCGTTGCGAAGAAAAATTTCATCGATTGTCCTGATCAGTATGCTGGTCATCAACGTGGTCAGTATCCTGATGAATTATCTCAATTTTATTTCCTCACAGGAAAAATTCAGTTATTCTACTGCAAGTACCGTAGCGGAGACCTGTAGCCTGATTATTGACAATGACAGTCTGACCAAATATATCCGTTCAGGCTGTCGGGATACGGATTATTATGTGACATGGAATAAATTGATCGATTATCGGAATACGAATGAAGATATCGTAGAACTCTCAGTGGTCAATTTTAAAGAAGATGGCTGTCATTATATTTTTGATACCGATCTTTCTGAAAATGGAGCTTTTTTAGGAGATATGAAAGAGTTCGATGCCAGACAGAACCGGATTCGGAAAAAGCTGATCGAAGGGGATATCGTAGACTCCATCGTATATACAGATAAGATTGATGTATATCGTCCACTCCATTCTTCCTTTAACATTCCACTGGGCTATGTCGTGGTTGGAATCTCTACTGCTCAGGCAGCAAGAGAGCAGCATATCTATTTATTGAGAATGAGTCTTGTGATGCTCTTTTTGGGAGTGGTCGTCGTTATCTATATGCTGTTGTTCCTTTCCAGAAATGTTGTGAACCCGATTAATCAGCTTGCAGAGGCGACAGCAGGATATGCAGAGTCGGTCAAAGAGGATGATGCTTTTTCAAAATTGAGTCGGCTTTCCATCAAGACAGGTGACGAGATCGAGCACTTGTGCTATTCCGTTCAAAAAATGGAACGGGATCTGCTCAGTTCATCGAACAATCTGTCCATTGCCATGTGGAACAGCAATCATGACAGCATGACACAGCTATATAATAAACGATATCTAAAAGAATATACGGAAAACCATGCAGATTATGAGAAGGTCGCCGCCATCTACTTTGATGTGGACAACTTAAAGAAAATGAATGATATCTGTGGACATGAGGCAGGAGATGAGGTCATCAAAAAGACAGCAGACTTTATCCGAAACCATGAACTGGAACATTCCTTCAGTGTCCGGATGGGCGGAGACGAATTTTTGATGCTTCTGTTTGATTATTCAGAGGAAGAGATTGCCAAAATGGTTCGTGAAATGAAAGCAGATCCGGGAACCAAATTAACTGAGCCGGACCAGGAAGTCCAGTGCCGGATCGCGATTGGATATGCTTTTGACGATCAAAAGCAGGAGCTGGAAGAGGTCATTCAAAATGCAGATAAAGAAATGTATAAGGATAAACAGAGCCATCGATAAAAAATGCCCGCAAGGGCATTTTTTTATTGATATACTCAGAATGAAATGGCTTGCCGTTTTGTTCATGCATCGAGCCGGATTTCAGGCGCAAATGCGCCGAGAGAGCTGCGAAGCAGCGGGAAATCCGAATGCTGGGAGAGGGATTGTGAATAGTATAGGAAACGAATTTATTCGTTTCCTATTGCGCCAAACGCGAGGCGCTGAAAGCGCCCTTCCTATCGCGTTTGTGTG
>CADBUD010000162.1 GCA_902797785.1 uncultured Lachnospiraceae bacterium | reverse complement strand
TGCCCCGGATTTTCATACTCTGTACGCCTACGGTGTGCAAAAAACGCATGAAAATGCCTTGCGGGATAGTGGCTGTGAATAGTAACTCCTATGTTACTATTCACAGTCCTCCTATCATGTTTGGCACACTGCTGCAATGAATTTCCGCAGTTTGCACACCTTCGATGAGAAAAAATCGCTTATAAAGAACGTAAAACATCAATGACCCGTTTTGCCATCTGATACAGTTCCCTTGAAGATACCTGCGCTTTTTCTGCTTCCTCTAATCCAGCTCTTTCTTTCTGTCTTTCCTTATCCATTCCTGATTCGAACCGGTTCAGATTCAGGTCTCTCACATTTGCAAACCGGATTTCTGTCTCCATATCTGAATTTCCCCGTAACGCCTGTTCTAAAATGCTCGCCTGCTCTTTTAGTGTCTCCAGACCATCCTCCTCTGAAACAGCGATCATTCCTTCTGTCCTGCCATTTTGAGTCTTTAGCTCTGCTGCAACTTTTCCAAGTTCATCTGTTTCAAAGGTAATTGCGACCTTTCCTTTTTCTTTTGTCCCGCTGACAATTTTTAGGCACACATTTGTCATTTCATTTCCAATCATGACCGGGACGTGGTAGGTCTCCTCCTTCGCCATCTGAGCAGAAAGACCGACCTGATGATAGATGATATGCATCGTTCGAAGATCGGAAGATTTTATTTCCTGATCAACCTCCATCGTTTCCATGACATGCTCTGCCAAATCTCCCAGCTCTTCCTGTGTCTTTCCCAATTCCTCCGGACTGTCTAAGGCATCGATAAATTCTTCATAGACCTGCTGCTTCATATCCGCAACTGCATCTTTTCCCGAAATCTGTCCTGGTCTAATTCCCTCAAACAGCTGCTGAAACACACGATTTCTCTGGTGTACCAGCTGATTGGCAGCCAAAACATGGTTCACACTATAGGAAACATCAAACTCGGATAATAAATGCATCACATAATCATCTGCCTCTGACGCCCGGCTCATTTCTCCAAGTTTCATCTGTTCATAACTAAAATCCGTATCTTCCTGCTGTTCCAAAGCTTCGGCAAGCTGCTCAAGACTCATATCCGATATTTCATTTTCCCGAAAAACAGCATTCAGCTTTTCCGGCGTAAGATTCGATAAAATCTGACGAACCAGCTGCGTCTGGTACTCCGTCTTTGCTTGATGACCTGCCATATTTTCCTTCGACTGGCTTCCTGCTGCCCCCTGTTCGAACGCCGTATTGATCTGGTCACTGATCGAATCCGCTGTGGAAATCATATGTTCCAATGCGCCAAATTCATCATCAATCTGATAATCCTTTCCCGTATGATGGCTGCTTCGTATACTTGTCAAAAGATTTTTCATCGTAATGTCTGCTGACTGATTCACCAGTGTTCCAATCACTGCTCCATCTGTTTTTTCAATCTGATTCAACAAACGGTAAACTCCAATATAAGAAGAGCGTTCCTGTGGTGTAATCTCATCCTTCTGCTCCAATTGGTATAAAAATTTGCTGAACCGTTCATGATCCGCCGGATCTGACAGGCGATGAATTTCATTTAGCTTTTCATTTAGCTCTGTGACACTTTTATCCATTGGATTATATCCATCCCGGATCATTTGAAGTGTCGCCGAAGGTGTCAGATTCTTCATCAGTCCTGTGACCAGTGCATCAGCCTCTTTGATCCGCTCAATATTGGTTTCTGAAATTTCCATGGAATTATAGCCAAGGATTCTGACCGCCCGTTCATTTCTCGCAGTATCCTCCAATCCAAGATCCTTTAAAATCTCCGGTACATTCTGAAAGGCTTTCTGTATGGAATCTCCCAGATCCTTTCTCGGGGCTGTTCCCACAGTCTCATAGCGTTCCTGTGCCCGGTCAAACTGCTCCTGATAATTTTTTCCCTCAGAATGAAGGCTGCGAATCGTCCAGTCTGTCTTTTCCGGAAGCTCTGACTCGGCAGAAGATATTTCCCATAAGCTTCTGCTTCCCAACGTATTCGCCGGCATTTCTCCGATATCATTCAATGTTTTTGCTACTTCCTTCACAGAGAAAATCTCTTCCTCTGTCAATCCTTCCTGATTTCCCACCAGCTGCCGGTAATAGTGATCCTCTACCTGCTTTAATTCCTCCACCAGCTGCTCCAGATGCTGTGTATCCAGAGAAACTCCTCTTTTTAATAAAGAGAAATTTGCCTCCACGCTCATGATCAGGCGAGCCTCCTCCAGCTGACGTTTTGCCGTGACGAACCTCTGCTCTGTCCCGGACAACACATTCAACTGCTCCGCGGAAAGTGTTTCTTGTGCAGCCAGTTGGGAAAGCCGCGCAAGATCTGTTCCCGGTACGTTTCCTGCCGCTCCGCCTTCTGCTGCCACACTTCCTTCTACTGCCACGCTGCCTTCTGCTGCCACACTTCCTTCTACTGCCACGCTGCCTTCTGCTGCCACGCTGCTCTCTGCTGCCACACTGCCTTCTGCAGCAGTGACCAGATCCTTGACCGTGACCTCCTGCTGACGATTCACCAGTTCCCAAAGCTGATCGTCTGAAATCCGCTCTACTGCCTCCATCAGCTGCTCACTCTGCTCCAACAAAGTAGGCTCTGATCCCAGCAGTGCCTCTGCCGGTCTCTTTCCATCCGCTACTGCCTTCACCATAGCATCTAAAATCTGCTCTGGTTCAAGCGGAAGCTGAATTTGTTCCATTTCCTGCTTTTTTTGAATATTTTCTACCGTGAGTGGAATGTCATTGGCAATACACCACTCTGCCATTCCCAAAGCTTCTTCCCCAGCTTCGATTCCTGCCTGTGTCAGAACATGTTCTACCTGCCCCTTCATTTGCTCAAAACCATTCACAGAGCCTCTAAAATCTGTCATACCACTGAACTCAGCGTAATACAGATTTTCGATACTAAGCGACTTTTCTTTTTCCAGAAGATATTTTTGTGCTCCACCTGTCGGTGCATCCAGCTGCTTTGCTTGCTGATAGGCTTTCATGGAATCCTCCATATTTTCCTGCGTCAACGGAAGATTTGCTGCCTGGAGCTTCTGCATGAGCATCTGAACCACATTTTCATTTTCTCTGATTTCCTCTTCGGTTGGATCATCCGACTCCATATAGCTCATCCTTCTGGCCAATCTTCTGGCTGCTCCACTGTGATTTGTGACTCCTTCAATCTGATCCTCACTAATCTCATCTCCAAAATTTTCATATTTGGAGGATTTTGCCATTTCAATCTTCATTTTATCAACAACTGTCGTTATTGCCTCTACATCAGTGTTTCCCAGATCTTTGTTTTTTTCCTCTGCGCTCCGATAGTCCTTTTGTGTCATTGTATTCGATAAGGAAGACATCATTTCTTTTTTTTGTACTGCTTTTTCATCTCTGGCTGCTTCCATAATCTCTTCAAAGCTGCCAAAATTTCCAATGACAGGCGATTCGATGGATGCCGAATTTACATGATATGCTTTCCCTATGTAGGAATTATGCTTGACAGACGCCGCCTCTGTCTGCGGTTTTTGTTCTCCCAAATCAATTCCCTGCGTCTGAATCCGAATTTTTGCCATATTGGCCTGCTCTACTATCATCGCATGTCTCCTCCTGTTCCTTAGAATCTGTCATTCTATGATTCCAATATAATGGGTGCAAACACTTACGATTCACATTCCCTCTCTATATATGTCGGTTTTTTTGTTCAGAAAATAAACCTTCTCTTGTTTTCATTATAAATATATAGTTACTATTCACATTCATTTTCCTGCTGTGAAGCAGCGGGAAATCCGTATGCATCAGTTTATACTGTTAGCGAAAAATGGCAACGGTTTTCGTTAACGAATATACAAAAAGAAAAAGCTCTGATTCATTTTTAATATCAGAGCTTTTTCTCATTTTTTACCGTTAGCGAAAATCAGCAATGATTTCCATTCACGAGTATTACCTACAGATTAAAACAGGAATATCCCCACTCCATACGGTGGAAGATTATAAGCAAACGAATACGGATGATTGTCGCACTCTTGTTTCTCTGCCTGATAAACCACGTCTTTGATTTCCCGTCCACCGCCAAATTCTATAGATTCGCTGTCAATCAAGAGCTTGTATTTCTTTTTCTTTGGAACACCTACACGATAGTCTGCATATGGCATTGGCGTGAAATTGCATACGAAAAGCAGATTATTCCGTCCATTAGCAGAATATCTTACAAAGCTGAAGATGCTACGGTAATTATCATCTGCATTGATCCATTCAAATCCCCTGCCATCATGATCCCATTCATACATTGCCGGATATTTATTATATATAGAAAGCAATCTTCTCACAAAATGATGCAGATGCTCATGCTCTGGCTGTGCCAACAGATACCAGTCAAGCTCCCGCTCCTCAGACCATTCCCTGAGCTGTCCAAAATCCTGTCCCATAAACAAAAGCTTCTTTCCCGGATGTCCCATCATAAATGCGTATCCGACCATGAGATTTTTATATTTATCGATTCCAAGTCCCGGCATTTTATTGAGCATGGAACATTTGAGATGTACCACCTCATCATGGGAAAGTACCAGGATATATTTTTCCGCAAAATTATAACTCATGGCAAATGTCATTTTATTATGATTATCTTTTCTGAAATACGGATCCAGCTTCATATAATCCAGAAAATCATGCATCCAGCCCATATTCCATTTCATACTAAAATTCAGACCATTTTCTTCTACCGGCTTTGTCACATCCGGCCATGCTGTCGATTCCTCCGCAATCATGAGCGCTCCCGGATTTCTTCCCAGTACAACGGTATTCACATGCTTAAAAAATTCAATTGCCTCTAAGTTTTGATTTCCACCGTACTCATTTGGAACCCATTCTCCGTCTCTTCGTCCATAATCCAGATAAAGCATGGAGGCAACAGCATCCACTCTCAATCCATCAATATGATAATGCTCGATCCACATCAGAGCGCTTCCGATCAGGAAATTCTTTACTTCATTTTTTCCATAATCAAATACCATTGTTCCCCAATCCGGATGCTCTCCCTTTCTTGGATCTTCGTACTCATATACTGCCTGTCCGTCGAATTTTGCAAGTCCATGCGCATCCTTTGGAAAATGCGCTGGAACCCAATCCAAAATAACACCAATCTTATTTTTATGGAGATAGTTTACTAGATAGGCAAACTCTTCCGGCGTTCCATATCTGGATGTCGGTGCGTAATATCCCGTCACCTGATATCCCCAGGATCCATCAAATGGATGCTCCGAGATTCCCATTAATTCTACATGGGTATATCCCATATCTTTTACATATTCTGTCAGAGAATGTGCAAATTCCTTGTAAGTATAGAACCCCTCATCCTCTCTTCCCGGATGACATTTCCATGAACCCGGATGTACCTCATAAATTGCTAATGGCTTATTATCCGGACTTCCTTCTGCACGCTTTTCCATCCATGCGTCATCCGTCCATTTAAATCCTGAAATATCGGTAATCCGTGAGGCATTTCCCGGTCGAAGCTCTGCATAGTTTGCATATGGATCTGCTTTAAATAAAACACTATCCTCCTGCGTCGTTACTGCAAATTTGTAATATTGATCCTTTTTTACGTCCGGTATAAATGTTTCGTAAATTCCCCCGCCAATACCATCCATAATATTTGCTTCTAAATCCCAATTGTTAAAGTCACCCACTACACTTACCATTTTGGCATGAGGTGCCCATACGGTAAACCGGACTCCTTCTTTTCTACCTTTTTTCGTAAAATGAGCACCCATTTTTTTGTAAATATCATAATGCTCTCCTCTGGAAAAAAGATATCTGTCATAATCAGAAAAATCTCCCAAATCTATAGAATTTTTCTTAGAAGTTGCCGTTTTTTTGGCTACGGTTTTCTTTTCACCGGATTTTTTTGTGCTCGCAGCTTCTCTTTTTGCACTTGCTGCTTCTTTCTTTGCGCTCACAGTCTCTTTTTTCTCTTTCTTCCTGATTGAGTCTGTCTTCAAATCTTCTGCCTCCTTGGTTTTTATTTCCTTCTCAACCTGTTTTGACATAACGCTGTCCCCTTTCTATTCTCATTCTCCAAAATCTTTTTCACGAATCAAAATCGGATCGTCATCTTTCCTTTTAAAAATGGATAAGATTCCTGCATTTTTCTTCTTTGCAGAAGCCATCGCACTTTCCAAAAGCTCTTTTACCTCTCCAACTGTCGTGGTTCCGTTGTGATTGATAACTCCCAGCTTATTATACAAAGCAAGAACTGCCATTTCATCTAATTCATAACCATTTTCTCTTGTAAAATATCTTGCGAAATTTACCAGATTATCATTATTATACTCTGGAATCTCAATGGTAACCGTGAATTTTTGAGCAAACTCAGGATCTTTTTCAAAAACCTGCTGAATGGCTTCCTTCGTATCCTCCAAAATCACGATCATACCATCTGTATCCTGCTCCATGGCTTTTGATAAGGCATTCGATGCTTCGATGGTCAGGCTTCCTGCCTCTTCAATTTCAAAAAATCCCCCCGCAATTTTTTCTACAATCGTATCTATTTTCCTCTGGTTCAGCTTCGCTGCCCCTGTTTTTCCCACTCTTCCACTATTTTGCTTTCTCGCATTCTGAATCGCTTTCACAATCCCTGTTGTCAAGAATGTTTTTCCACTGTTCTTTGGTCCTGTAATAACTATATTTCCTGTTCTGGAATCTTTATTCTTTACAGCATACTGCTCGAACTCTCCAAAATTATAGGCTAACTGATGGCTCACTTGATGCATATCTGCAAAATGGGAAAAGAATTCTTTTTGTTCCTCTGACAGCTCTTTTTCATCATCTGTAGCTAATTCTTTTTTGCTTGAGTGAGAATCTTCCTGTTCTTCTGGTTTTTCCTCTTCGATATCCGGTTCTTCCGAGCTGGTCTCTTCTGATTCTTCCTCTTCCGTTTTAGTTTCTTCTGTTTCAGGCTCTATTTCAGGTTCTTC